>JBGOXX010000007.1:0-31848 GCA_041479345.1 Alphaproteobacteria bacterium | reverse complement strand
GGCTCAGCCGAGAGCATTTCGAGCGCCACCGTGCCTTGGCCGGCGATGATCGCCGGATCGTCATAGGGGTGGACAAAGACGAGCCCTTCACGTTCGGCCTTCGCCTCGGCGAAGACGGTCGCCTCGGCAAGGCTGGCGCCTTCCAGCAACACATGTGCGCCCAACTCGGCCGTGCGTTCGATCTTGGTGAAGGGTGTAGTCTTTGGCATGACGATTGTGGCCGGGATACCCAGCCGCTTTGCGTGATAGGCAACGCCCTGAGCGTGGTTCCCCGCCGAAGCGGCAATCACGCCGCGCACCCGCTCCGATTCGCTCAAGCCGAGCAGCTTGACCAAAGCGCCTCGATCCTTGAACGAACCGGTGTATTGCAGGCTCTCTAGCTTGAGGAAGATTGTCGCGCCCAGGCGATCGGAGAGCCTCGGTGCGACAATGAGCGGGGTTTTGATGATAAGCCCTTCAAGGGCCGTAGCCGCGGCGCGGATGTCTCCGATTGAAATCATCGTCGCCCTTCCAGCACCGCGAACGGGCACAATCAGGATTCACGACACTAATAGCCGGTTAGTCTTTGGCACAAGCCCCGAATTGCGGTCGTCGATGCCCGGAAGCCCCCCGTATCAGACGAGCGCTTTGGCAATCAGTCCTTGGCGCATCAAAACCACGGTCGCCATCAGCGGCTAACTTCTTATTATTGTATCTTTAACTAGAACATCGACGCGTTATCCGCATTGACCTGGGTCAACGAACCTGCCGCAGAATTGGAAGAGTATGATGCGTGTTTGGAGGAACGGTTATGGCTATGCCGCAAAGGAGTCGTGATGGCTGAAACATCAATCCGCGTCCGGGTTGAATGCTATGCGGGACATCGGGGCGAAGAGACGCCGCGGCGGATGTATTTCGGCGAACGCGAGATCGTGATCGCCGAGGTGACCGATCAGTGGCTGGCCCCGGATCACCGTTATTTTAAGGTCAAGAGCGAAGAGGGAGCGTCGTATATCCTTCGCCATGACGTGGCGACAGGAACTTGGGAGCTCATCATGTTCGAACGCGCCGGATCGGAGGCACGCACAGGCGTGAGGGAAACGGATGGCTGACCGTGAACGTATCCTCGCGGAGGTTCGCGGCGCAATTCATAGCGAACCGCGGCTTAAGCCGGGCACACAAATTGACCTCGACTATTCCGAGGGCACGCTAACCGTTTCGGGCGAAGTTGCCGACGTCGCGGTTAAAAAGCGGGTCCTCGCACGGGCCGCCGCGCACCGGGACGTCGCCGGAATCATCGACCGGCTGCGCGTGATACCCGCCGCCCCGATGGGTGACAAGGAGATTCGCGATCACCTGCGCGATGCGCTGCTCTCGGAGCCGGCGCTCGCCGAAACCGCGATTATTGAGCGCATCGGCACGACGCTTGTGCCGGCACGTCGGCCGCCTGCGGCGCGGCGCGGTGCCATTGCCTTCTCGGTGAATGACGGGATCGTAACGCTCGACGGCGACGTGCCGGGTCTGGCGCAGAAACGGCTGGCCGGAGTCATGGCCTGGTGGGTGCCCGGCAGCCGGGACGTCGTGAACGGGCTCGGCGTTCTGCCGCCGGAGGAAGATAACGACGGGGAGATCGCGGACGCGGTTCGTCTAGCGCTCGAGAAGGATCCGTTCGTCGATCCAAGCCAAATTCGAGTCGCCGTGAAAAGCGGGGCAGTGACACTGACCGGCCTGGTGCGATCGGACCTCGAACGCGACATGGCCGAGTTCGACGCTTGGTACGTGTTCGGCGTCGACCGGGTCGAGAATCATATCGACGTTCGCGCCTGATACGGCCGAAGGGGCAAAGCGCAGTGCCATGCCCGCTGCGCGGCGCTTTTTCATGGGCTAATCTCCTATCATGAAGCCGCTCGTCCAAGCCGCGCTTATCAATGATCGTTTCGGCGATCCGGGGATCTATCTCGATTTTTTGTTCCAGCGGCGCGCAATGTTGTTCGATCTCGGAGATCTTTCCGGGCTTTCGGGACGTAAGCTGCTACGCGTGGGACATATCTTTGTCTCCCATACTCATATGGATCATTTTGTGGTGTTCGATCAGTTGCTGCGTACGCTACTCGGACGCAGCGTGCGGCTTCGGCTCTTCGGTCCAATCGGATTGATCGATCGCGTCGCCCATAAACTTGCCGCCTACAGTTGGAACCTCGTGCAGAACTTCGCCGAAAGCCTGACCATCGAGGTGATCGAGTTCGGTGCCTCCGGTCATCTCGCACGCGCCGCATTCGATTGCCGCGCTGCTTTCGCCCGCGAGGATCTGCCCGAACAGGCCAGTGTTTCCGGTGTGCTGTTCGAGGACCATGCCTGCCGCGTTCGTGCGGCGGTGCTCGATCACGGCATTCCGTGCCTCGCCTTCGCACTCGAAGAAAAGCGGCATGTCAACGTACTCAAGGTTCGCTTGGAGGAGATGGGTCTGGCCGTGGGCAGTTGGCTTCAAGACGTGAAGACGGCGGTGCTTGCCGACGCACCGGACGAAACACCCATCCGCGCTTGGTGGCGCGAGGGTTCGGTGCAGCATGAACGGCTGCTGGTATTGCGCGATTTAAGGGACGCTCTCCGTATCGTTCCCGGACAAAAAATTGCTTACGTCACCGATGTGCGTTTTCATGAGGAAAACCTTCGGCGGATCGTGGAGCTCGCTAATCGCGCCGATGTGTTGTTCATCGAAACGCCCTTCCTGGAAAAAGATTCGGAGATCGCTGGCCGCAAGAATCATCTGACCGCTGCCCAGGCTGGTTTGATCGCGCGGCAAGCCGCGGTGAAGGATATGGTGACGTTCCATTTCTCGCCCCGATATAAGGGGATGGAGGATAATCTCGTTTCGGAAGCCGAAGCCGCGTTTCGCGGCCATTGATGAGGTGCCTCGCGCCGACGATGGTGATGGGACGGCTTTCGCGCTTTAGCGTCTCGCAACCGATCGCTTTCGTCGCTATGATCGAACCGACTCGGCCGTACCGAGAGGTCGCATAGCAAGATGGCGGCGCTTCGAATCGCTCCGACGGAAAACGACGTCCTTCTCGTCACCGACGTCCAGAATGATTTTTGCCCGGGCGGGGCACTGGCCGTGCCGCGTGGGGATGAAATCATACCCGCCATAAATAGATTGGCGCGGCATTTCCCCCACATTGTTTTGGTGCAGGATTGGCACCCCAAAGGGCATGTTTCCTTCGCCAGTTCGCACCCGGGAAAGCGCCCCTACGATACGATCGGGCTTGCTTACGGATCCCAAACGCTATGGCCGGACCATTGCATCCAGGGGAGCGTCGGCGCAGCCCTTCATCCTGATCTCGACGTTCCTTTCGCCGAACTGATCCTTCGTAAGGGCTTTCATAAGAACATCGATTCCTATTCGGCGTTCTACGAGAACGATCGCAAAACGCCGACCGGGCTTGGCGGCTATCTGCGCGAGCGAGGATTGCATCGCATTTTCCTCGTCGGTCTGGCCACGGATTACTGTATCCACTTCTCGGCGCTTGACGCCCGACGCGAAGGATTCGAAGCCACCGTCGTCGAGTCCGCTTGCCGCGCGATCGATCTCGAAGGCTCGCTGCGCGCAGCACTTGACGAAATGCACGCTGCCGGCGTCGGCTTCGTCACGCACGAAACAATCACGGGGAATTCGTGACCTTGATGAGGGGCTTTACTGGCGCTCGTCCGCGGCACGGGCCAGGTCGCGAAGCGCTTGCGCAACGGTGACCGTGAAAGATGGAGCGGCGGCAATCCGGCGCAGGTTTTCCGGCAACCGGGCAAGTCCCGTAGCGGCACGGGTGCGGGCAGCCGAGAGCGGCTCCGCCGAAACGACCCGTCGCCCCGCCCGCATCAGGGGCACGACAAGCGGCGTTCCCTCTTGCCGGTCGCCGTCAACGGTAACGATATCGCGGGCGATGCGGTTGTCGGCATCGAATTGCCGGAACACTTGCTTGCGGCCGGGCAACGTCTCTTTCCCAGACGATCGCTTGCGCCGAGGCAGACCGGCATATTCCATCAATTTGTAAGCACAATCGAGATAAGGGGCGTCGGACGACGTCGTCAGATGCGTTCCGATCCCAAAGCCGTCGATGGGCGCCCCTGCGGTCGCCGCACGCTCCATGAAATATTCATCGACGCTGCTGCTCGCCAGGATTTGCACTTCCCGAAGGCCCCCTTCGTCGAGGATATGACGCACGCGATGCGATAAGGCGATCAAATCGCCGCTATCAAGCCGCACACCGCGCAAGGTGACACCGGCTTGTTTGAGATCCGGTGCAAGGCGAACCACGGTGCGGGCGCCTTCCTCGGTATCATAGGTATCGATGAGGAAGACCACGTCTTTTGGCCAAGTTTGCGCGAACCGCATGAACGCCTCGGCCTCGTTGTTGTGGGCCTCTACGAAGGAATGGGCCATGGTGCCGAAAGCGGGGATTCCAAATTCGCGTTCGGCGAGCAGGGTCGCGGTGCCCGAAAATCCGGCGATGAAGCTTGCGCGCGCCGCCATCAGCCCCGCTTCGGCGCCGTGAGCGCGCCGCAAGCCGAAATCAATCAACAGTGCGTCGGGGCGTACCAGGACCATACGCGCCGCCTTCGATGCGATCGTCGTTTGAAAATTCAGCAGATTGACGAGCCGGCTCTCGACCAACTGCGCCTCGGGTAGAGGTGCTGTCACGCGCAAGATCGGCTCGCCCGGGAAAAAGACCGTTCCCTCCGGCATTCCATCCACATCGCCGGTGAAATGAAGCCCTTTGAGCCACTCCAAAAACCCGGGATCGAAGCGCTTGCTTTGACCCAGCCACGCGATCTCGTCGGCCGTAAATTGCAGGGTTTCAAGAAAGCCCAAGGCCTGTTCCAACCCGGCCGCCAAGAGAAAATTTCGCGGGGGCGGCAATTTGCGGACGTAGAATTCAAACACCGCGATGTCCCGCATCCGGTGCTCCCAATAGGCTTGAAGCATCGTGAGCTGATACAGATCGGTGAGGAGCGGCGAAAGCATGGGGATCATCGCAGTTGCTGCCAAAGCCGACTCATAATGTCACGGAGATTTGGATGTCACAGAGATTTGGCAACGCAATCGCAGGGGCGCTGAAGATATGCCGGCCGCGTCATACCGGCCGAGGGGGGATGTTTCAAGCGCGCGTTTCCCCGTCGCCATGAGGCCCACCGGATTCTGCCTCCACGAATCGAGCGGCCTCTTGGAGCATGGTCGTCACCTCCGAATCCGTAACCTGCGTGAAATCCTCGTAGTGCCCTCCGATCGCCCAGAGATCTTCCGGCGAATCGAGGCATTCGACGTCGTCCACATCATGCCGCAATTCGGTAATGGTTTCTGCCGACGCGACAGGAACAGCGAGAACGAGTCGCTTCGGCCCAACCCGCCGCACCGCGCGCAGGGCCGCCCGTATCGTTGCGCCGGTAGCGATCCCGTCATCGACCACGATTACGGTCTTGCCCACGATACTCGGACGAGGCCGGCCGGCCAGATAGAGCTTCCGCCGGCGCTCGATCTCCGTCAGTTGGCGGTCGCGTTCCTCCTCAAGATAGCCGGCGGGAATGCCCAAGGCTTCGACGAGCCCGCGATTGACCACCAGTTCCGGATGTTCGCCGTCTGCGATCGCGCCAATGGCGAGCTCCGGTTGCATTGGCGCGCCGATCTTGCGGACCAGGACAACGTCGAGCGGCGCTGCCAGCATCCGCGCGACCTCAAAGGCCACGGCCACGCCGCCGCGCGGAAGGGCGAGCACGAGCGGATGCTTCGCCTTGAACCGCATGAGGCGTTCGCCGAGCTTGCAACCCGCTTCCGTCCGATCCCTAAACACCGCGTTGCCTCGATGATTGTGCCGCGAGATGATCGCGGAACCAATGCGCGGCGAGCCCGGCAACCTGTTCAAGAGCCCCTTCCTCCTCGAAGAGGTGAGTAGCCCCCGGCACGATTTCGAGTTTCTTTTCGCACCGAAGTTCGGCCAGCGCCGTTCGGTTCAGTTCGAGCACGACGTCATCAGCGCCGCCGACGATGAGGAGGGTGGGGGCCTTCACCTGCCTCAAGGCGGGACCGGCGAGATCGGGGCGCCCGCCACGAGAAACGACGGCTCCGATCTGGTTATCGGGCAACGCAGCGGCGACAAGTGCTGCGGCAGCGCCGGTGCTGGCGCCGAAATATCCGACGGGCGCGTGTTGGAGGCCCGCCTGCGCGCGAAGCCATTTTGTCGCCAAGTGGAGGCGTTCGGCAAGAAGCCCGATGTTAAAGACATTGGCGCGATCTTCCGCCTCGTCCTCGGTCAGAAGATCGAACAGCAATGTTCCTAGACCGGCTTCATTGAGTGCGGCGGCGACCTGCGTATTGCGCGGGCTGAGCCTGCTGCTGCCGCTGCCGTGAGCAAAAAGCACGACACCGCCAGCGTCATGCGGCCAGTTCAATATGCCCTCAAGCCGCAGCGGGGATATCTGGACTTCCCGAACCTTCATGCGTCTTCCTTTTCCGACCCCCGGCCAACTAAAACCCGTGGCAAATCATCATGCTGTCCGCGTTCGAGTTCATTGATTCAAGTCAAGAACCCCGCAATTCCTTGATGTATAGTTAGATCACTTCGCCTAGTGGCTCGCATCGGGCGGTCGGGTTGGCAATGCAAGGCGTCAATGGATGATCTCTCGGGACGAAATAACTCTTTTCGCTCTTAATGCTAGCCGCGAATTCGGAGAACGCATCAGTCACCACCTCGAGGTTCCCCTTAGCGACCACGAGGAGCGCGAATTCGAGGATGGCGAACACAAGGCGCGCCCGCTCGTCAATGTCCGGGGGCGCGACGTCTTCGTCATTCAGTCGCTGCACGGGGACGACGTTCAAAGCCCGAATGACAAGCTCTGCAGATTGCTTTTTTTCGTCGGCGCTCTGCGGGACGCGTCGGCCGGCCGCGTAACGACCATTATTCCTTATCTCGCCTATGCGCGAAAAGACCGCAAAACCAAATCGCGCGATCCCGTAACCATGAAATACGTCGCGGCCCTTCTTGAGGCCGTCGGCACGAATCACGTGGTGACGCTCGATGTTCACAATCTCGCGGCCTTCCAAAATGCGTTTCGGTGTGCCACGGATCATCTCGAGGCCAAGAAATTATTTGTCGACTATTTCGCGGATAAACTCCGCGGCGAGGGCGTTGTTGTCGTCTCGCCGGATGTCGGCGGCGTCAAGCGCGCGGAACTCTTCCGCGAAGCGCTCGGAGAAGCGATGGAGCAGGACGTGCCGGCGGCTTTCGTCGAGAAGCGGCGAAGCGCCGGCGTTGTGAGCGGTGACGCAATGGTTGGAGACGTCAAGAATCGAGTCGTTGTCTTGATCGACGACTTGATCAGCACGGGAACAACCCTTGCCCGTGCGGCGCAGACGTGCCGCAACGCGGGATCGGGCAAAGTCTTCGCCGCCGCGTCGCACGGCCTCTTCGTTGCGGGTGCGAACGACGCACTGGCCAGCGCGGCAATCGAAAAAATCGTTACGACGAATACGGTTCCTCATTTCCGTCTTCGCCCCGACCTCGCCGCCAAAAAACTCGTCGTCTTGGATGCCTCGACATTGTTTGGGGAAGCGATCGCCCGGATCCATGCGGGTGGGTCGATCGTGGATCTCTTGGAAACGTAATCTGGCCGGCACCAGATCGCGGTGATCACGCGAGTTGGCTGGCGCAGCTTTCGGCGATTCGCAGGTAACAAGCGGCCAAGCTGCGCCATTTGTCCGGCTCTCGAACCGTGGATTCGCGCAGGTGCCACAGCGCGAGCTTCGCCCGCAGGCAAGCGCGAACCCCTTTATAGAACGCGATGAGAGTTTCGGGCGGCTGATCGCCGGTTATTTCTCGATAAGTATTAAGCAGAATGGGTTCGATGGACGGCGCGCCCAAGCGCGCGCACTCCATGGCCAGAAATGCCAGTTCATCGGCGGGATCAAGCGTCCGGAACTGCAGATTGAACTCCAGGCAATCGGTGATGACCGGTTCAGGGCCTAAATGAACATGTTCCGGCCTCAGATCGCCGTGCGCTTCGACGATTCGACGCTCCAGGACGCGGGCGTCGAACAATTCCTTTCGCCCTTCGAGGAAATGGCGCTGAGCGGCATGCACGTAACGCACTTGGCCGATCGCCAGCCGGTGCGTCGTCTTGCCCAGCTCGGCCTCGTTCGCCTGAATGTCGCGGATAAAGCGTTCGCGATATTCCGCGAATCCAACCTCGACGCAATTCTCCTGCTTGTAGAAATGGCTTAGCAGCGAGGCGACCCGCCGTATGTCGTCTTCGGTATAGGAGTTGTTGCGAATGGCTTCTTGCAGCGTCCGTTCAGCCGGCAGCCGGCGCATTTTGACAAGCCAGTCCACCGCCACGCCGTCGCCGCCCAAATGCAGGTTGCCGTCCGCATCCGCCACCAACGGCACGACATCTAAATAGACATCCTTCGCAAGCCGCCGATTCAACCGCAATTCTTCTTCGCAGTCGTGGCGCCGCGCCTCGATCGTGCTGAAGTCGAGAAACTCATAACGGACCGGCTTCTTGAGCTTGTAGGCGCGGTCGTCGGTCAGAAACACCCACGACATGTGCGTTTCCAAGGCCGAGACGCGGCTGGGCTTCTCGGGGTAGATCGATGTGTGCCGAAGGGCTTCGACTTTGGCGTCGATAGCATAGGCGAGGCCGACGCCGATTGTCATTGTACCCGCCACCGGCCAATGTTCCGCGCGCAACGCATCAGCCCCATTGCAGCGCGAGCGTATTGTCCGCGTTCAAAAGGACGCGCGTTCCGAATTTTTCCCCCTCCTTATTTAACGTCGCACTCAGCCATGCTGCGTCAGGTCCGGATGCGCGATTGAGCCGAAACTTGCGAAGCTGAAAAGGCGCCATGACGAGCTCGGCCAATGTCCCGCTACCTGCCTCAACCGTCGGGAAATACATGAGCGCGAGATCGCTTCGATACGACTCATATCCGCCGATCCCTTCATAGTCATTCAATAGATCGCCACAGCCGTAGAGAACCAGCTTACCGCGGTAAACCTCGATGGCCTTTGCGTGGTGCGACGAATGGCCGAACACCACATCGACGCCTTCGTCGATAAGGGCATGTGCGAACGCGATTTGTTCATCGGAAATGTCATAACCCCAGTTTGCGCCCCAATGAATGGAGACCACGACGATATCCCCAGGCACCTTCACCTTCCGGACCTGCTGGGCGATGGTATCCGCGGTCGACGGGGAAAGATCGGGCAATAGGTTGATTCCCAGCTGATGGTCGTCCGCCTGCCATAGGCGCGGGATGCCGCTGGTGACCGAACCGAAACCATAAATCACGACCCGCCTTCCGCCCGCGACCGGAATTGTTGCCGGCGCGGCCGCTTCCAAAGCATCGCGTCCTGCTCCCACCTCTTTGATGCCGACTTTCTTCAAGGTCTCGAGGGTTTCCAGCAACCCGGGCGGCCCCCAGTCCAACGCATGATTGTTGGCAAGGGCACAGCAATCCAATCGCGCCACGGTGAGGACCCCGGAGTTCGCCGGATTGATCTTGTAATTGATGCCTTTTGGCGCAGGCTCTTGGGCGTTGGTCACAGCCGTTTCCAGATTGACGACCCGAACGTCCGGCCGCCTGCGGTCGAGCTCCGTCAAGCCATCGCCCCAGACATAGGTGAAATCGACCGGTCGGGGGATCGGCCCGTTGGTTCTTTCTGCGAGCTCGACATAATCGACCGCCGAAGCAACGTAAGGTTCGTAGAGCTTCGGATCGCTTGGATGCGGCAACACTTGGTCGATGCCTCGCCCCACCATCACATCCCCGGCGAGAAAGAGCGCTATAGCATCGGCTTGGCGCGACGGTTCGCGTTCATTGTCCCTTTCTGCCTTCGCTGCGACATCGCCGGGCCATGCTGACATCATCGCGCTCGACATTGTCGCCAACGAGGCCCACAGGAACTGCCTTCGGTACAAATGAGGAAGATCCATCTAACGATTTTGGCGAATCGATTGATGCAACCCATTCCATCATAAGTGCTCAGACTCAACATCGCTGCAGGAATATCCCATGCTCGATAGCCCTTCCTTCAGGTAGTCGGCGAGGAGAGGCGTTTCGATGAGGTATGACGGCACATGCTGGTCCCGCATCTCGCGCGCCTGCCCCCGTGCCCTGTCCCAATCCTTCGCAGTGAAGTCCCCGCGTCCGATCCATGTGAGGGCGATGAGGTCCAAAAGTTCGTCTTGATTGAGTCCTTCGAGAGCGTCACGAAGCTCCTGCTCGGTCAGATCGTCTGGTTCATCCTCCAGAATCGCAACATTCTGATCATCCGACGGGTTGGAGCCTTCCTCAAGTTCGTCCGGCGCAACTTTCACGTCGAACTCTTCGGCCTTGATGATGATGTAGCCGAGTTTATCCGTGCTGATGCTGAGCATTGGTGCCTCCTCCGGGTGATTGGGTTACGACGAACCATATCCCCGCTCATGCAGAATATCTCCGCGCATGCAGACGGCCCTTGATCCAGATCAGCAATAGGGAGACTCAGCGTATCGATGGAAGGCGAAAAGCGAAATGGCCTCAAAAAGCCGCAGACCCGCCGCCGTCTGTTCATCCACCCCGATGAGTCTCCTCTGGGGCGCTTGAACCAGACCGCGAGCGGGTCCCGTTACGGCGGCTCGTTGAACCAGGGGTTCATCGCTTTAGGATGTCCACGCCCTTTCGGACGTTTCGGCTCCGCAGCTTCTCCGCGTTCTCCTCGCCGTAGCATCTTTAAACTACACACGAGGATCTCGATACGCCTTGATCTGAATCAAATTGAAGTCAAACGTCTGTCCACGCCGCTGTCCGCCAAGGGATGCGGGGCTAATGGATTGTTTCGGCGGGATCTTTCGTCATGGAATCGTGCAGATAGCTTAATGCGTGTCGTTCGTGATCACGCGCCCCTCACCGGGCAGCCACGGATCGACGTCCGAATTCGCGGCGCGGAACTCGACATAGCCGACGCCGAACCGGCGCACGATGTCGATGCAGGTGTCGCTTGCGTCGGTCAGGCAAAAACCCGCCGTGCCGATCAATTGCCCCGGATTTTCGATCGTCGACCAAGGCAGAACCAACAACGCCGCCGGCAGGCACGTTGCGGCAACCAAGCGCTTGAGCTGTCCCTTGCTTAGGTCATACTCGGGTCATACCCGCCCGGGTGGCGCATCCCTTTGCCCCCTGACCATCGATGCGCTCCGACGGCCTATCGGCTGTCGCGTCACGCCGGGCGCCCGCCTGTCTTCGCTCCGGTGCTGGGAGAAAGGGCGAGCTCCGATTCGTCGGTGTTCTTCGAGAGGTCTTGTTCCGTCAAAGCAATGGGCCTCGGCAATTCTTCAGCGGATAGCGTTTCCTTTTCCAGCAGTTTCTGCGCCGTGTCGTCCAGGATCTTTCGGTTTTTCTTGAGGATATCGGTCGCCTTGGCGAACGCGCGGCTGATAAGATTGCGAATTGCCTCGTCGATTTGTGCAGCCGTCTTCTCGCTGTACGACCTTGCTTCTTGAACACGCGGAAATGCCGTACCTCCCAAGAATAAGGATTGTTCCTCCGCGTAAACCGCCTGCCCAAGCGTTTCATCCATGCCGTAGCGCATAACCATGTTGCGGGCGATGTTCGTCGCCTTGTCGAGATCGTCGGCAGCGCCGGTGGATAACTGGTTGAAGACGAGCATTTCGGCCGCGCGACCGCCGAGGAGGGCGGCCATTTTATTTTCCAATTCTCCGCGGGTCATAAGATAGCGGTCCTCGGTAGGCCGCTGAATGTTGTAGCCAAGAGCCCCGATGCCGCGCGGGATAATGGACACCTTGTGCACCACGTCGGTGCCCGGCAGCGCCATTGTCACCAGCGCGTGGCCGGTTTCATGATAGGCAACCACTTTTCGTTCCATCGGGTTCAAAACGCGGCTTTTCTTCTCCAGGCCGGCAACGATGCGCTCAATCGCCCGGGTGAAGTCGTCCATGGTGATATCGCTGCCGCCGCGGCGGGTCGCCACGATCGCGGCTTCATTCACGAGATTCGCCAGATCGGCGCCGCTGAAACCGGCGGTCAGAGCGGCGACCTGTTCCAGGCCCATATCTTCCGCCAGCTTAACCTTGCGACTATGCACCTTCAGAATCTGAATGCGCCCGATCTTGTCCGGACGGTCGACAAGAATCTGCCGGTCGAAGCGGCCGGCTCTCAACAAGGCGGGGTCGAGGATTTCCGGCCGGTTCGTGGCTGCCAGCAGGACGACGCCGGTGGACGGATCGAAGCCGTCGAGCTCGGCCAACAGCTGATTGAGGGTCTGCTCTTTTTCATCCATGCCGCCGCTGACCGGCGAGATGCCACGGGCACGGCCGAGAGCATCCAACTCGTCAATGAAGATGATACAGGGCGCGCTCTTGCGGGCTTGCTCGAAGAGGTCTCGCACGCGCGCGGCGCCGACGCCGACAAACATTTCGACGAACTCGGAGCCGTTGATAGAGAAGAACGGGACGCTGGCCTCGCCCGCCACGGCGCGCGCCAGCAGGGTTTTGCCCGTGCCCGGCGGACCAACCAGGAGCACGCCCTTGGGGATGCGGGCCCCCAATCGGCCGTATTGCTGCGGGTCCTTAAGAAAGGTGACGACCTCTTTGAGTTCTTCTTTGGCTTCATCGACTCCGGCCACGTCATCGAAGGTGATGTGGATGTCTGTCTCGACGACAATTTTGGCTTTGCTCCTGCCGATGGCCATCAAACCGCCGAGGCCTTGCTTGTCGGCGACGTTGCGAATCACGAAGTACCAAAGGCCGAAGAATATGACGGCGGGTAGAACCCAGGACAGGATATTGCCGACAATATGGCTCTCCACCACGCCGGCGAATTTGACTTGATATTGGCCGAGATCCTTGGCGAATTGCGGATCAACCCGCACGGTGTAAATGAACCTGCGGCCGTCCGGAAGCGGTTCCTTCAACTCGGCCCGGATGTTGGTGTCGGCAATTCCGATCTCGGCGATCTTGCCGTCCTGTAGGAGAGTCTGGAACTCGCTATAGGGAACCGTCTGGACCTGGCTGTACGTCACCCACCATTCCTGCAGCAACAGGATGATGAGCATCGCTCCAATGAAGTACCAGATGTTGATGTGAAACTTTTTATCCATGGCCAAGTCGAATGATAGTGCCGGTGCCCTGCGGATGCGACGCTACATCTCGAACCTCGGTTCCGCTGATCTTTCTTTGTTGGTTTCCGGGATTTCGGTCATCGTCGCTTCCGTAAGCAGCAACACGCTGGCGATCGACACCGCATTTTCGAGGGCGATGCGCACCACCTTCGTCGGATCGATGATACCGGCCTCGACGAGGTCGACATACTGCTTTTGTGCGGCATCGAAGCCGAGATTGCCTTCGCTGGTCAGCATGCGCGCCACCACGACGCCGGCGTCGACGGCGGAATTCTCGGCGATCTGCCGGGTCGGGGTCTCAAGAGCGCGTTTGAGGATCTGGATGCCGGTCTTTTCGTCGCCCTCGCATTTCGTTTCTTCCTGCGCCACGGCGGCGATGCAGCGCAGCAAGGCCAGGCCTCCGCCCGGCACGATGCCCTCCGCGACCGCAGCCTTGGTGGCACTGATCGCATCGTCGAGCGCCTCCTTTTTCGATTTCATTTCGGCTTCGGTCGGCGCGCCGACCCGAATGACCGCGACACCCCCGGCGAGCTTGGCCAATCGTTCCTGGAGCTTCTCGCGATCATAGTCGCTCGTCGATTTCTCGATCTCGTGGCGTATCTGCTGAATTCGGCCATCGATTTCGGTGCGGTTGCCCGCGCCGCCGATGATCGTGGTGTTGTCCTTGTCGATCACCACGCGTTTCGCGCGACCGAGCTGCTGAAGGTTTGTATTTTCCAGTTTCAGACCCAGCTCCTCGGCGATCACGATTCCGGCCGTCAACACAGCCATATCCTGCAGCATGGCCTTTCGCCGATCCCCGAATCCGGGCGCCTTGACTGCACACGTCTTGAGAATGCCGCGTATCTGATTGACGACGAGCGTTGCCAGCGCCTCGCCCTCCACATCCTCGGCGACGACCAGAAGCGGACGGCCGGACTTTACCACCTGGTCCAGTAGCTGGATCAGATCTTTGAGGTTTCCGATCTTGCTGTCCGAGAGGAGTATGTAGGCGTCTTCCAGAACCGCCTCCATTTTCTCCGCATTGGTGATGAAATAGGGAGAGATAAACCCACGGTCGAACTGCATGCCTTCGACGACGTCAAGTGCGGTCTCCGTGGTTTTTGACTCCTCGACGGTGATGACGCCTTCATTGCCCACCTTCTCCATGGCGTCGGCGACGAGATCGCCGATGACCGAATCGTTGTGCGCCGCGATCGTCGCCACTTGCGCCTTTTCTTTGCGGGTCTTGACCGGACGCGAAATCGTCCGCAGCGCCTCAGTCGCCGACTTCGTCGCCCGATCCAAGCCGCGCTTCAAATCGATGGCGCTGGCGCCGGCGACGACGTTGCGGATGCCCTCGGAAAGGATGGCATGGGCCAGGACGGTGGAGGTACTCGTGCCGTCGCCGACAACATCTCCCGTCTTCTCCGCCGCTTGCCGCAACATTTGGGCGCCGAGATTCTCCTCGGGATCCTTGAGGTCGAACTCCTTTGCGATGGTAATGCCGTCATTGCAGACGATCGGGGCGCCCCATTTCTTTTGCATAAGAACGGCCTTGGATCGCGGCCCTAATGTTACGCGCACGGCGTCAAAAAGCTGGGTCGCCCCCCGCAAGATCTTTTCGCGGGCGGCGGAACGAAAAAGTATCTGCTTAGAGGGCATGACGAATGTTTCCTCGCCGCCTCACGGCACCTGTTTGCCAAGATTCCCGTCTGTAGAAATCCTGGTCGGACGGCCGGCTGGCGCGACAAAACGCCGCCCGGCCGATCCGCGATCAGAAAGCACGTATAGGAACCGTATGCCGGCGGTTCTCAGCCCGCCTTGATGGCAATCTTCTTCTCCGCCTTCTGCGTCTCCGGCGTTTTCGGCAGGGTCACGGTGAGCACACCCTTTTTGAAGGTCGCCTCGATCTTGTCGGCGTCGACGCCGTCCGGCACCGAAAATTGGCGTTGGAAGGAGCCGTAACGGCGCTCGGAGAGATAGGAATCTTTCTTCCTCTCCTCTTTCTCTTCCGTTTTTTCGCCTTTGATCGTCAGCATGCCATTGGCGACCTTCACGTCGACGTTGCTCTCGTCCATGCCCGGCAGCTCAGCCGTGACCTCATACGCATTGTCTTTCTCGACGATGTCGACGGCGGGCGCAGTGCTCCAGGTCAACTCGCGCCGCCAGAACGGTTCGACGTCGAACATCGTGCGGCGGAAGGGCAGGCGCCAGGCGCCGTGATCGAAATCGTCCACCAGACGGTCGATTTCACGCCGAAAGGTCTCGAAAGGCCGCCACTCGCCAAGCACCGACGGGCGGCCGGCCTCCCCCTTTTCCTCAGTCTTCAAGGGCAATTTGGTTGCAGGCTCGGCCATGTCACGTCCTCCTCATGCCGCCAGTCAGTTGGGGATTTAACAAAGGAAAAATAGACGAATGCGCGCCAAACCACCTTGATCCACGTCAATGCTGTCGTGCTCTTCGATAAGCCAGCATGTGATTGTTTCTCAATGGCCTTCGGCCCTTCATCGGAAGGTCAAGAAACCGGAAGACGGAACGGACTCGATTGGCGCGATTCGGTACACTGCATTTTCCAAGGACCGCGGCATGGGCATCTCGCTCCGGCGTTCGCCTTTGCTGTGCTATTCCGAATGCGATGGCGGTAGAAGGGATCGATGTCCACGACTGAGACCTTGAAGGCATCGGGCGCCATTGCGCCTCTTCCAGCCGACGCCCTCTATAGGCGCTGCGACCCGGCGCAGTTCTCGTTCACCACCACGTCCGAACTGGAAATTCTCGACGATATTCTAGGCCAGGCGCGCGCCGTAGAAGCCGTCACTTTCGGCATCGGCATGCGACAACAAGGATACAATTTATTCCTGCTTGGCCCGGCCGGGATCGGGAAGCACTCGCTGGCACGACAATTTCTCGATCGCCAGGCGAAAGCCAGCCCAATTCCCTCCGATTGGTGTTACGTCAACAATTTTGAGAACCCCGGCAAGCCGAAGGCGCTGCGTCTTCCGGCCGGCCGCGCGGCGCGCCTACAGTTCGATATGGAGGGATTGATCGAAGAGTTGCGGAGCGCGATCCCGGCTGCATTCGATAGCGACGACTACCGGACCCGCAAGCAGGTCATAGAACAACAATTCAAAGACCGGCATGAGCGAGAATTGTCCGTCATTCAAGAGCACGCACGCGAAAAGAGCATCGCCCTCATCCGCACGCCCGCCGGGATCGTGCTTGGCCCGCTGCGGAATGGCAATGTCTTGGGTTCGGAAGAGTTCCACGGTCTCCCGGAAGAGGAGCAAAAACGTATCAAGGCCGATATGGAGTCACTTCAGCGCGAGCTCCAGGAGATGCTCCGGCAGGTGCCGAAATGGGACAAGGAGCACCGGGAAAAAGTGCGCGCGCTCAATCGCGAGGTAACGCAGCTCGCCGTTGGGCACTTGATCGACACGCTCCGCAAGGACTATGCGGACCTCGGCAACGTTCTGGAATACCTCACGGCCGCCGAGGCGGACATCATCGAAAATGCTGAGGACTTTATTACGAGCGGCAGCGAGCCGCCGCCCGGCTTGCCGTTCATGCCGACCGAGCCGCCATCATTCACCCGCTACGAGGTGAACGTCTTGATCGGCAATGGGGCGCTTACCGGCGCTCCGGTCGTTTACGAAGATCATCCGACGCATCCGAACCTTATTGGCCGCGTGGAGCATGTTTCTCAATTCGGCGCCCTTGTCACCGACTTTACCTTGATCAAGCCGGGCGCGTTACATCGTGCGAACGGCGGGTATCTCATCCTTGATGCGCTCAAAGTGCTGACCCAGCCTTTTGCCTGGGAAGGGCTTAAGCGCGTGCTCCGCGCGGGCGAACTTCGTATCGAATCGCTGGGGCAGATTCTCAACCTCGTTAGCACCGTTTCGCTGGAGCCCGAGCCGATACCGCTCGACGTCAAAGTCGTGCTCCTGGGCGAGCGACTCCTCTATTACCTGCTCAACGCCTATGACCCGGAGTTCAACGAACTGTTCAAGGTCGGCGCCGACTTCGAGGAAGACATGGCGGCGACGCCGGAAAATCTTCCACTTTATGCTCGCCTGATCGGCACCCTTGCGAAGGGCGACAATTTGCGACCTTTCGACCGTGGCGCCGTCGCTCGCGTTATCGAGCACTGCGCCCGTCTCGCCGGCGATGCCGAGAAATTGTCGACACATGTGCTCTCGGTGGGCGACCTGTTGCGCGAGGCGGATTATTGGGCGCGGACCCATCAACGCGAGACGGTGACGGCCGCCGACGTTGAAAGCGCCATCGCGGCGCAGATTCGCCGGGCGAGCCGCGTGCATGAGCGCATCAATGAAGAGATCCGCCGCGGCACGGTGCTCATCGATACGGCGGGCGCCGTGACAGGCCAAGTTAACGGGTTGTCGGTGATTCAGCTCGGGCAGTACGCCTTTGGGCGACCGACGCGCATCACCGCGCGTGTACGGCTCGGATCCGGCCGTGTGGTCGATATCGAGCGCGAGGTGAAGCTCGGCGGGCCGATTCATTCAAAGGGCATCCTCATCCTGACGGGCTTTTTGGGCGCGCATTACGTTCCCGATCGCCCATTGTCTCTGTCGGCGAGCCTGGTCTTCGAGCAATCCTACGGCGGGGTGGAGGGGGACAGTGCTTCGCTCGCTGAACTCGTGGCGCTGCTTTCGGCGCTGGCGGAGATTCCCGTCCGCCAATCCTTTGCGGTCACGGGTTCGGTCAATCAATTGGGCCAAGTTCAAGCGATCGGCGGCGTCAACGAGAAGATTGAAGGTTTTTTCGGCCTCTGCGCGGAGCGGCTTGACGGTACGCAGGGGGCGATCATTCCAGCCGCCAATGTCCGGCACCTGATGCTGCGGCGCGACGTGATCGAGGCATGCAGGGCCGGCAAATTTCACATTTACTCGGTTTCGAGGGTCGAGCAGGCGGTTGCCTTGCTGACCGGTGTCGAGCCGGGCGAGCGCGACGGATCGGGAAAATTCCCGGATAAAAGCTTCAACCGCCGCGTCGAGGATCGCCTTCTCGCCCTGTCCGAGCAGGCACAAAAATTCGGGGCGTCCCAAGCGCACGGCGGAACGCCGGAAGGCGGGGGTCCTTCGGAAGGGCGAGCGGAATAATGAATGAGCTCGAAAAGTTATTCGAGGTGCGACGAATTCTTGTTGCATTCAATCCGATGACGTCCGGCACGGCGCTGCTCGATACCGCCGTGCAATTTGCTCGCCACATTGAAGCCGAGTTGGAGGCGCTATTCGTCGAGGACATCGAGCTGATGCGGCTTGCCGAATTGCCGTTCGTATACGAGTTGAGCTTGCCGGGCGGAACAGCAAAGCCGCTCGATATTGGCGAAATCGAACGCACGTGGCGAGCGCTTGCGGCGAACATGCGTCAAGCACTCGAAGCGCGAGCGCAAGAATCGGCCGTCCGATGCTCGTTTCGGGTCGTGCGCGGACGTATGGATACGGAAGTTCGCGCCGCAGCCGATGCAGTCGATCTCGTGATACTGGATTGGAACGGTGGTGCCGTGACGCGTCACGCCCGTCTCAAATCGAGGTTGAGCTTGGCGGCGACAGAATCATCGCGTCCCATCCTGATGTTGCGCGGGCGACAGGCCGCGATCGAATCGGTCATTGTCCTCTATGCCGACGCTGAATCGTCGAAGGCGGCCCTGGGAATTGCCGCGGGGCTGAGTGCTAAACTTGGCAGCGGCGCGAGTTCTCCTCGAATTACGATTATGTGTTTCGGCGCGACAAAGGAGCAGGCTGAGCGTGCCGAAACCGGGGCACGCGAAATCTTGAAGCGCGGAGGGATCGGGGCGAATTTCCGCCGAGTCTCTGGAACAGTGGAGTTGCTGGCCGCCCTTGGCATGCCGACAGACGCACTCTTGGTGCTTCCCGAATCTTTGCCTTGGCTCGATTCGGGGGAGGTTGAGCGGCTCGTGGCCGATTGGCAAGGCCCCGTCTTGATCGTGCATTAGCGCACGGCAGCGCTTGCATAGAGATCGGGTCGTATCGCTTGAAATCCGAAGGAGAACGTGATGGGCGCGAATGAACTCGCTGAGAAGGCCAGCCAGGCGGCTGACAGGTCTTTGCGCCTGCATCGGATCTACAAGGGCAAGATTCAGATATTGCCCAAGTGCCCCGTATCCGAGCTTGCCGACTTTGCGATCTGGTACACGCCGGGAGTCGCGGCACCCTGCACCGCGATCAAGGCTAACGCAGACCTCGTCTATGAATACACGAACAAAGGAAACTGCGTCGCCGTGGTTTCGGATGGAACCCGGGTGTTGGGGCTCGGCGACATCGGACCTGAGGCGGGGCTCCCCGTGATGGAGGGCAAGGCCCTGCTGTTCAAATATTTGGGGGGCGTCGATGCGTTTCCGATATGCCTCAACACAACACGCGCCGAGGATTTGATCCGGACCGTGCGAGCAATCGAGCCGAGCTTCGGCGGGATCAATCTCGAAGATATTTCCCAGCCGAAGTGCTTTCGCGTTCTCGATACATTGCGGGAGGCGATGACCATCCCCGTTTGGCACGACGACCAGCAGGGCTCGGCCACCGCGCTGCTCGCCGGGCTCATCAACGCGCTTTCGATCGTCGGCAAGGAATTGCCCCGCGTTAGACTGGCGCTGATCGGGATGGGCGCGGCAAATGTCGCCACCTATCGCCTACTTGTGACCTGCGGCGCCGACCCGAGCGCCATTATTGCCTGCGACAGCAAAGGAACGTTGCACAAGGGGCGTCGCGACATCGCGGATCAGCGCGACGATTTCCCCGACAAATGGCGGGTCTGCGTAGAAACCAATCGGGAAGGGGTCGCCGGCGGCATCCGTGCCGCGCTGCGCGGCGCCGATGCCTGCATTGCCTTCTCAAAGCCGGGGCCCGGCGTCATCACGCGTGACGACGTCGCGGGCATGGCAAAGGACGCCATCGTATTTGCCTGCGCCAATCCCACGCCCGAGATCTGGCCGAATGACGCGCATGCGGCGGGTGCTCGAATCGTCGCGACCGGACGCAGCGATTTTCCCAACCAGCTCAACAATTCTTTGGTGTTCCCCGGCCTGTTCCGCGGGGTCCTTGACGTACGTGCGCGCCGGATCACCGATGAGATGGCGATTGCGGCGGCCCATGCGCTTGCCAAGTTCGCGCAAGACCGCGGCATTGGGGAAACCTCGATTCTTCCCCGCATGGATGAATGGGAAGTCGCCGTCCATGTCGCGGTGGCGACGGCGATGAAGGCGCAGGAGCAAGGTTTGGCCCGAATCGCAAAGTCGGCGGATGCTCTTTATGCCGAGGCACGCGCGCGCATCAAAGCCGCCCGGGAGGCGACCGCGCTTCTGATGCGCGAGGGGCTGATTGCGAAAGCACCGGCCTGAGAGGAATATGCCTTTGGCGGGCGCGGCCGCCCGCGTGCCTGGGATTCGCTCAGAAATGACCGGGACGGCAAATGATCTAAATCAAGGCGGCCCCATCCGCATTCCGTATGATGTCACTTAGTATTGGCGCGGGGAGTGTGCGATGCCGCAAAGAACCATGTTGGACATCATTCGGGATCAACATCCGCTGATGCTCGGACCGGAAGTCACCGTTCAAGAGGCCTGTGGCAGAATGCAACGGCGGCGGGTGGGCGCGGTCCTGGTCGTGGACGAGGATCGCCATCTTCTCGGCATTTTCACCGGCCGCGATGCGGTGTCCCGCGTGATCGCCAAAGGGCTCGATTCGGTTTCAACCAGTCTCGCCAAGGTCATGACGAAAAAGCCGGACACGATCACGCCGGGAGAGACGGCCATGGATGCGTTGCTGCAGATGCGGGATTGCGGGTATCGCCATCTGCCGATCGTGGAAAACGGGCGGGTGATCGGCATCGTCTCCAGAGGCGATTTTCGCGGTGCCGAAAAAGCGCGCCTCGACGAGGAAATCGGGTTTGCCGAGATGATGCGGTAGCGGAGGCGGTTGTAAGGATCCAGACCGCGATTGCCTCGGCTGGCGAGGGCGCCAATATTCACGAAGCGGGTTCCCAACCGGGTTCTTGCTCACCGACCATCCCCTTGGCGCGGTCCGTTTAGCCGATGCATCATTTAGTTTGGTCCGGTGACCAGTCCGGATAGGATTTGCGGCAGCCACAGGGTTAGACCCTACTCCGTACTCTGCCGCGTGCGGTCCAGCCAATTCAGAATGAGGGGAGGTTGGGCTTGTCGTTCGCCACGACCGCGATGCCTTCGACCTCGACGAGCCATTCCGGCCGGCAGACAGCGCCTTCGACGACCGAGATCGGCAGATCGGGACAGCGGGTCGCCAGATAGCGAGTGACGCGGGTGTAATCGGTCGGATCGCGCAGATAGACAATCAAGTGCATCATGTCTTCCAGAGTTGCCGAGCCGGACCGCAATAGAGCATCAACGTTGTTGAGAGCATGGTCCAGCTGACCGAGAACGTCGCCCAGATGCACGATCCATCCGGCCCGATCGATGCTCGCCGTGCCCGAGATGAAATAATGCGATCGATCGGCGTAGGCAATTCGCGTGCCGCGCTCGAAAGTGACATTGTAGTCCTTGGTCGGGCACAGCCGATCGAAATCGTTGAGATACGACACCTGCTCCGGCACGAGACCGAGAATGGAATAGGCATCCATCGCGATAATATCGAACCGATGGGCGCACGCGCCCTCGATGCCGGTGCTCGCGATATAGTGCGTGTCCTCGGTCAACCCCTGTTGCAAAAACAGTTCGCGCCGGCTGTCCGTCATTCCTTTGTAGAAGACATCGACGTCCTTCAGGTAAATCCATGTCCTTACGCAATGGTCACGAAGCGTACCGCCCTGGCTCGCGAGGGTGCCGATCAGATCATTGAAGACCTCGCGAGTTTGAGCCGGCGATGAGACGGACACCTCGTTGTCGTCGGCGCAGAGTCGCGTACTCCAGAGATGGCGCAGTCCATTCTTCTCGACGACCATGTGTTTTGCCGTAAGCCGATGTTTAATGATGGGGCTGGCGCTTTCGATGTGATACGCCAGCATTGCAATCTTCGACCCTGACAAGGGCGGCTGCTGCACGATCGAAACGGCGACGGGGCTGTCAAGGGGCTCACCAACGAGTCCGCTGTTGCGGATCATCGCGGCTTGGTTCAACACATCGCTCAGAAAGATCCGCCGAAATATTGCCGTCTCGGGAGCGAGCCCGAGCGATTGTCTGGCCTCCGCATAACGCCTTTGGACAATTTCGATCTGCTCTCCAAGGCCGAGGTCCGCAGGAGCCTCGATACAAATGAAGTGCTCCGCTCCGCCGGTCGCCCCGTGGAAGCTCCGGCTCGCGATACCGGTGCCGGCGTGCTCGGTAGGACGGTCCCCTGATCGGACACCAAGGCTGCTCATGCCGACCCCCATCGCTATGCCACCGCGATCGGCTGGTCCGGAAACGCAAGCTGATTGCGGTCCCGCCAGCTTGGGCTGACATAGTTGATTTCAAGCAAGCGCCGCACGCCATTGATCGGACGCGGATCAAATCCATGCCAGGTATTGGGCCCGGCGACGAAGATCACCGCGGTGTTGAAGTCGGCCGAACTCCGGCCGACCCACCGGCGTTGGTCATCGTAGATATCCGTGCCCCAGTCCTTCGCATCCGGACCGGTGCAGAGATAGATAACCATCGAGAACAGCTTTTCGGGAATGTCGCGGTGTGGTTCGAGCCATGCGCCGTCGGTATCCTGGATGTATTCCATGCGAAGGAAGCCGCCGGAGACCTTGATATTGCAAACCTCCTCGAACAGCCGCGCGATATCCGGCCGCTGAAGAGCGTCGGCGAACACCGCGCAGGTCGGAAATCGCGATCGCAATAAGGGGGTGAAGAAGGTCCGCTTGCCGTTGTCGACATCGCGCACGCCTTCGCAATCGCCAACCACCGGCGGGGCGATCGGCAGGATGAGGACGGCGGCGGCGAGACTCTCCGGCAATACATTGCCGAGGAGCCAATGAGTATACGGCCAATCATCGCGCCTCGCTTCCCGCAAGGCACGGCTGAAATGGCTTGCGACCGCAGCAGGTTCTGGCAGCGGAGGAAAACTCATGACCGAGATCTCCTTCAAGCGCGAATGAATCCACCGCCTAACGCGGCGCCCATTCGATCAGCTTCCGCAAGACGGGAATCGATTTGGCGAAGGCGCTCACGCTGTGACGCCAATACTCGCGCCTGACGTAGGATTCCGAATCGACAAAGCATAATTGCAAGCTCATGCGTTGCCCCTGCTGAGGCAAAAATCCGTGCCAGGAATGATCGCAGACTCGGAACATGAGCATTCGGCCAAACTCCGGCGGAAATTCGAACGCATAGTCCTCGCGGTCGGAACTGCGCAGAACCCTGAGCCGGCCGCGTTCATACGGCCACTCGCGGCTGAGGCCCAGGAGCACCGTGATGATCTTATGCTTCGAGTCGGGATGGGCGTAGCCTTCGTTGTAATGACCGGTCGTATTGCCCATCATCACGATGACGGGCGGATAGGCACTGAGATCGGTGTCGAATTTCTGCTCGACCAGACGCCGGAAACGCGGACTCAGAAGGTCTTCTATGACGGCCGCGAAGCGAGGCCCGTAGCGAAGACTGGGCAAACCGTAACTTCCCCGATCGGGAATACAGGGCGCATCGGCCAGCACCTCGTCCTTGAAACGACGGCTGATCGCGTTTTCGACGAATGCGAAATCATAGGGATCGCGGCGTAACTCGGCTGCCGCGATTGCCGTTTCGTCAAGCAGCGTGAACGGAGCATCGACGCGCCGCAACTGGTCGCTGGTCAGTGTCTTCAAATCGCTTTCCACCCAGACCCCTTACGCGCAGCCAATAGGCGCAGGAACGCGAAGGCCGCACATTGATCCAGATCAACGACAATCGCCGTGTGGCGGCGCTGGTAGGCGCGCGATTTCGCTAACGGGGCGGATATCTTCGCTCACGGAAGACAGCGGCGGTTGTTTCTTGGGATAAGGCTCTTCTCATCCATTGAATGTCCGCCGAACCGTCAAAGCCCTGGAGCCGCACAAGGCCGGCGCTCCCGGCCGGCCAATCAGCACCGAGCCAGCACCACCCTCCTGCCAGCACCACCCTCCTGCCAGCACCACCCTCCTGAATGAGTCCGACAGGCGGAGGATGAAGGCGCGCATGGCGGTTTCCCCGTTATCCGCGGAGCCGATCACCAGCGCGCGGAGATGGGCGGCGTCGAACGGCAGAGCGGTGCAACCCTGCGGGCCCGCCCGGCCCACCGCCAGCGAGCCCCGTCCGGCCAGACCCCCTTGATTTTCCATGGATCTCTGCTGATCTTCATCAGCGGGCCGATAACCGTTGAGACCGGCTTCGAGTCCTGCTATGCCCACCAAATCCCGGCAGCCTTCTGCGGCTTTCCGAATACGAATGTGCCGCATGCCGGTGGCAGCCCCGCCAAACCATTGACCGCGGGAATCCTGACAAACCTCTCCCAACCCCTCCGCTAGGTTATCGGAAACACGTTCATGCTCAATTTGAATGCCATTACCGTGCGCTTGGGCGGTCACGTCGTTCTCGATCGTGCTTCGGCGTCGCTGCCGCCGAAGAGCCGCGTTGGGCTGGTCGGCCGCAACGGTGCCGGTAAATCGACGTTGCTGAAGATCATCGCCGGCATCGCCGAGGCCGACGGCGGCGGCATCGAGGCGCCGCGGGGAACGCGAATCGGCTATGTCGCGCAAGAAGCGCCGGCGGGGGCGGCAACGCCGTTCGATATCGTGCTCGCGGCGGATACCGAACGGGCGCAATTGCTGGCCGAAGCCGAGCAGACAAAAGACCACCATCATATCGGCGAGATCCATGAGCGGCTCAATATCATCGACGCCCATGGCGCCCCCGCACGGGCGGCCCGCATCCTCGCCGGTCTCGGCTTCGACGAGGACGCGCAGCACCGCCCCCTCGATTCGTTCTCCGGCGGCTGGCGCATGCGCGCGGCCCTTGCCGCCCTGCTGTTCTCCGAGCCCGATCTTTTGCTGCTCGACGAGCCGTCGAACCATCTCGATCTCGAAGCGGAGATTTGGCTGGAGTCCTTCCTGAAGACGTACCGCCGGACCATGATCGTGGTCAGCCACGAGCGCAATCTGCTGAACAACGTGGTCGATCACATTCTCCATCTGCAGGGCGGCAAGACGACGCTCTATCCCGGCAATTACGACGCGTTCGAGCGCCAGCGGCGCGAGCGTCAAGCCCAGGTGGCGGCGACCCGCGTCCAGCAGGAAGCCAAGCGGGAAAAACTTCAGGCCTATATCGATCGCTGGCGCTACAAGGCGCACACCGCGCGCCAAGCTCAGAGCCGCATGAAGGCGCTGGCGCGCATGGAACCGATTGCCGAGGCCGTCGAAGACTCGTCCCTGGTTTTTGAATTTCCGAGCCCGAAGGAAATGCGCCCGCCGCTCATCACGCTCGATAAGGTCGCGGTCGGCTATATCGCCGACACGCCCGTGCTGTCGCGCCTGAATTTACGAATCGATCCGGACGACCGTATCGCCCTGTTGGGCCGCAACGGCAATGGCAAGACGACCTTGGCGCGTCTGCTGGCCGGGCAATTGAAGCCGATGACGGGCGCCTTGACCGCTAGCGGCAATTTGCGGGTCGGCTATTTCGCGCAGCATATGGTCGAGGAACTAGTGGCCGACGAAACGCCGCTTCAGCACATGACGCGATTGTTGCCGGCGGCCAAGCCCGGCGCGATCCGGGCCCAGCTCGGCCATTTCGGATTCTCGGGCGACAAGGCCCATGTAGAGGTGTGCAAGCTCTCGGGCGGCGAGCGGGCGAGGCTGGCGCTGGCGCTGATCACCCGGGACGCGCCGCATATGCTGATTCTGGACGAACCGACCAATCATTTGGACGTCGATGCGCGCGAGGCGCTGGTCCAGGCGTTGAACGAATACAGCGGCGCGGTCGTCGTGGTCAGCCATGACCGCCACATGCTGGAACTGACGGCCGACCGGCTGGTGCTGGTGGCCGACGGCACGGCGACGGAATTCCGCGGCAGTCTCGACGATTATCGCGACTTCGTCTTGGGCCGCGGCGAGAACGGCGGCGAAGAGGGCGGCAAGCCGGGCAAGCGCGTCAGCCGCAAGGACGAGCGGCGCCTGGCGGCTCAGGCCCGGGAACGCAGCCAGACTTTGCGGGAAGCGGTCAAGCAGGCTGAGGCGGAAGTGATTAAGCTGTCGAGCCGGCGCACCGAAATCGACCGGGCGCTCTTCAATCCGCATGGCGATGAGGGCCCCCATAAGGACTCGCCCGCCACCCAGCTCATGAAGACGCGCGCCGAGATCGAGCGCAAGCTCGCCGCCGCGGAAGAGCGCTGGCTCCACGCCAGTGACGCCCTGGAACGGGCCGAGACCGGTGGCGAACGCGCAGACCGGGCCGAAGCCGCGAAGTCCTGAGAGCCGCGCCGCCGTCTATTTCGCGCGGATTTACCGCGCCTAATTAAAGAGTGTAGGGGCGCAGGGTTCCGGCGCCAGCGATTGCGGGTTCGTTGCGCGGATAGTCGGCCCCCATGACGAAGGCGACGGTGTTGCTGCCGGAGGAGAGCGGGAGCAGCAGGCGGCTTACTTCATTGTACCAACGGCCATTGGCGACGCTGATCGGCGCAAACAGAGGCATCTTGGTTCGGACCACTTCCCGGTAATGCGCGACAACGACCGACCACAGATCGATCGGCGTCAATTCGTCGAGAAACGAGCCCGTCAAATCGCGTCCATAGACCCGCGTCAGTTCGGTGCCGAACAACCGATATTGAAAACGGTCATCCGGCGTCACGGTTGCTATCGAAAGGTGCGGCACCCATCGCAGCATGGTGCCGAGATCGAAGTCGCCGCGTGGCGGCAGGATCCGGTCGCTACGAACCTTGAACCACAGCGCCTTGAGCTCGTCGAGCAATGGGTGCGATCGCCGATGCACCGGCAATTGGCCTTCCGGATATTCCTTGAGCGGCATCGGAAGCGTCGTCGTCACGGCTCGGAAACCGTCGGGCAAATCTCCGGGCCGGACGTCGCGGTCCGGCGACGAGATCCAAATCTCGTTGAGGATAATAAAATCCGCGCCGCCATTGGGCTCGACCAACGGCGCCATCAAAATCCGTGAAACATATTCCGATCCGTCTTTACGGTAATGCAGGATCGTGGACTCGAAGGGCTTTCCCTCCTGGAGCGCCGTTTCGCTTTCCGCGATCCTCTTTTGGTCGGTCCTCTGACCGTGCAGAAGGGTGGCCGGTTTTCCGACTGCTTCCGCGGCCGTGTATCCCGTCAGCTTCGTGAAGGCAGGGTTGACGTAAAAGTATTTGCGGTCCTCCGGATCGGGGTCAAAGCCGATGACCGCAATCGGATAGGGCGACGCTTCCCAGATCGGCTGAATAAGATTGTCGATAGTCATTTTTGTGGTGAGGAACCTTCACAATCGGGAACTGGCTGACCCCAGCATTATCAGCCGCTTGGATGTCCTTTGGCAGCTATTCACTCGTATATGCCTAAATGCAGGGGTATGACGCGTTGGCGCGGGCAGGAATTGCGGTCCGCCCGCTGTTGCAGTTCGGGCGGCGAATAGGTTTCTCCCGTTGGATCGTAGCGGTAGCAAATTCCGGCGCCATCGACTGTTCAGAAGAGCACAGCCGCCCACACTAGGTATGCGCCGCCCGGCAGTTTTTGCCCGCTGGTACATGCTGCCGAACGAGCCGGTGGCAACCATCCGCAAATCGCCTGAAAAACCGGACCTTTCCGTTGGCTTGGTTTTTGCTCAGGAAGCCATGTTGGAAAAATTTGCGTGGCGCCGATCCCCTCATTTTGAGCGCGTGCATGGGGGTGAAGAGTCGCGGTCCCGGCAAGCCGCCGCACCACGCGTCACCCAGCAGTCGCGCGCTGAATTCGAACCATAGGAAGCCCATGGGAATCGCATCGATCATTGACCTTCCCGCCATTACGCAGGCCGCTATCGCAGCGATCGTGCTGCTCACCTTGTGGCTGGGTGTTTTCCGTTACAACATTTTGTCCATCACCTACGGACCGACGATTCTGACCATGATTGGGATTTTCGGCTGCTTCCTCGGCATCGCGATCGGGCTCATGCATTTCGATACCGCGAATGTGCAGGGCTCCGTGCCGGGTTTGCTCGCGGGAATCAAGACCTCGTTCTGGTCCTCGGTGGTCGGGATCGGCGGCGCGCTCACCATCAAACTGCGGCTGCTGCTTCTGGGGCCGCCGAAATCGACCAGCGATGGCGAAATCCAAGGGGCCACCATCGACGACCTCGCGAATCTGCTGGCGAATCTTCACAGCTCGCTGGCGGGCGAGGCCGACACCACCTTGCTGGGCCAGGTCCGGCTGATGCGCCAGGAATCCCATGACGGTCTCGATGCGCTCAACACCGGTCTGGAAAATTTCTTGAAGACGGCGGCGGAGAACAATTCCAAGGCGCTGATCCAGGCGCTGCAAGAAGTCATCCGGGACTTCAATGCCAAGATCAACGAACAGTTCGGCGACAATTTCAAGCAGTTGAATGCGGCGGTCGAAAAGATCCTCATCTGGCAGGAGAAGTATCGCGAGCAGGTCGACGAAATGATCGTCCAGCAGCAAACCTGCGCCCACAGCATGACCGAGGCGGCTCAGAGCTATAAGGAGCTCGTCGGCAACGCGAAGGGTTTTGTGGAGGTGTCGACCGCTCTCAAATCGATTCTCTCCGGTCTCGAGGTCCAAAAAACCCAGCTCCGCGCCTCGCTGGAATCGCTCGCCAAGCTGATCGTATCGGCCGCGAACGGCCTGCCGAAAATCGAAGTCAAAATATTGGAAATGACCAAACAGATCGAATCCGGCGTTCGCGCGAATAACGAACAATGGGCGAGCGCCTTTAAAGCCGTGACCGAGACCGTTCAAGGTTCGCATGGGGAGTTGAAGCAGCTTCTGATCAATACGGTTCGGAGCGCCAATCAGGAGCTCAACACCCATGTCCGGCAGATGACGGATCAGACCCGGCAGCAGGTCTTGGCCCTCGACAAGGCCTTGGAAAAGGGCCTCAACGACTCGCTGGAATCGCTGGGCCGGCAATTGACCGCACTGTCGCAGAAATTCGTCGAAGATTATTCGCCGCTGACGGATCGCTTGCGCCAAGTGGTCCAAATGGGACGGGCGGTGGCGTAACATGTCCATCCACGAAAGCCAGAAACTGCTGGCGCCCCAGGAGACGCATTGGATTCCGCTCGCCGACCTCATGACCGGGCTGATGATGATTTTTCTGCTGATCTCGATCGTCTACATGGTCAAGGTCGAGGCGGACTCGAATCAGGTGAAGCATATCGCCACGGATTACAGCGCGTTGCGGCTTCAATTGTATGAAGATTTGCACGCCGAATTTGCCGAAGATCTGCCGAAATGGGGTGCCGAGCTCGACCGGGACATGACCATCCGCTTCCGGGAGCCCGACGTTCTGTTCGATACCGGCAGCGACAACCTTAAGCCGCGATTCGAAGCCATCCTCGACGACTTTTTTCCGCGATACGTCCGGATTCTCACCTCGGAAAAGTATCGCGAGTCGATCAAAGAAGTTCGCATCGAAGGCCACACCTCCAGCCTTTGGGCCAACAGCATTTCGCAACAGGACGCGTATTTCAAGAACATGGCGCTGTCGCAGGCCCGGACCCGAAGCGTGTTGCAATATGTTATGGCACTAAATGCGGTCTCCGAAGATTTGCCGTGGCTGCGATCCTATGTGACGGCCAATGGGCTCTCCTCCGCGAAACCGGTGCAAAACGCCGATGGGACCGAGGATGTAGCGCGTTCGCAACGAGTCGAATTCCGGGTTCGGACCGACGCCGATTCCCGAATGGCGAAGATGCTGGAAGCGCTGCCGCAATGAAGCTGATCGAATTTTCCCGGTACGAATACCTCAATCTTCTTCGCCGGCAGATGGGGGCCGACAAGCTTGGCTCTTTTGCCCCCGTCGGATCGGCTCAGAAGCTGACCCCCATTGAGCTGGATCAGCTGATCAGCGGCGGCATCGACGTCACGCTCGACGACATCCGAATTCTGGACGACGGCACCCTCGGCTACAAGGATAGCCGCGTTCTCGTTTACAGCCGGGACGTGTCGCTGGCCTCCGATGTCGACGACGTCATCTGGCAAATGCCCCGATTCCATTTTGCGAACTGCGCGGAATTTCAAGAGGCCGTACAGAGGAATCGGTGGGCGCGGTATGTCGTCGCGATCAAAGAGGACGGCAATTTTGCGATCAACAAGGTTCACAAATTCGGCGGAACGAAACGCGATGCGCTGCGCCTCATCACCTGCGAAAATTGCCTGAACGCGCTGGCCTTCGACGGCTTTTCCTTCGATTTGCCGGACTACAAGCGCCGAAAGATCGTCAATTCCTTTTCGATCGGGAAATTTTTTACCCGTTATCCGAAATGCCTGGTGGTCGACGATTCCGCCCAAGAATCCGACGCGAACCCAAACGACGGCTATGTGCACGATTTTTCGGAATTCAGCGCGCGCATGAAGCGGGAGCGGGGATACCAATGCGACGGCTGCAAAACCGTGCTGCTGGCGCCGTCACTCCACAAGTTCCTGCACGTCACTTACAACGATGAGGCGAAGCGCAATCCCAACCCGAAAAACGTGAAAGTGCTTTGCTTGAGATGCCACGCGGACCAGCCGAAGCATGAGCCGATGAAATCCTTGCTCGAATACCGGGAGTTCATTCGCCGCTTTGGGCAGACTCCCAGCCCCCGGATCTGACGAATAGCGGCCATCGGCCTGTCACCGGCATCGATCTGACCGGGGTCTTTTGAACCAAGCCTCTCTCTCGGCTTGAAATCGCAAGCTCATTCATTATCTCAACCGAAACGCCCTGCAGCCGGGTCGCCGAGCCGGCGGGAGAAATGGGTTGGGAATTGAAATCATGACCAAGGTTCTCGTTCTTTATTATTCGAGTTACGGCCATATCGAGCGGATGGCGGAAGCCGTTGCCGAGGGTGCGCGCAGTGCGGGCGCCGATGTCACCATCAAGCGCGTGCCGGAGCTCGTTCCCGAATCGGTGGCGCGCAGCTCCGGCTTCAAGCTGGATCAGAAGGCGCCGCTGGCGACGGTGGACGAACTTCCCGAATACGATGCCGTCATCTTCGGCACGCCGACGCGCTTCGGGAACATGGCCGCACAGATGCGCAATTTTCTCGATCAGGCCGGCGGCCTTTGGGCCAAGGGCGCGCTCATCGGGAAGGTCGCGAGCGTTTTCACCTCGACCGCCACCCAGCATGGCGGCCAGGAATCGACGATCCTCACCTTTTGGCCGACTCTGGCCCATCTCGGCATGATCATCGTCGGCGTGCCGTATTCGGCAACCGGTCTCGTCAATATGAAAGAGATCACCAGCGGCTCGCCTTACGGTGCTGGTACGCTGGCGAACTCAGATGGAAGCCGCCAGCCTTCGGAAAACGAATTGGAGCTCGCCCGCTTCCAGGGCCGGCATGTGAGCATGATCGCGGCCAAAGTCAGCGGGAAGTAATTCTTAATTGGCGGGCCGTGAAAATTAAATCGCGGCTGCCGGCCCGGTGAGAAATCCGCCGGCGATCCAGGGACAGTGGCGGTCGAGGAACGGCCGGCATTTTTTCTTCAACACGGCACCGGCGAGATCGGCGATCTGCTTTGGCAGCGGACCCAATTCGCGTCCCCGGGAAACCAGCGTCAAATGGCGATTCAAGCT
>JBGOXX010000006.1:0-32137 GCA_041479345.1 Alphaproteobacteria bacterium | reverse complement strand
GTGCAGGGCAGCGACATGTCCGAGAACGCCAATGTGCGCCGCCTGCGCGCCAAGGGCATTGCCATCGCGATCGAGCACAAGGCCGAGAACATCGGCGACGCCCAGGTCGTCGTCATGTCATCGGCGGTCAAAGCCGACAATCCGGAAATTTCGGCGGCGCGGGCGCGGCTGATCCCGGTGGTGCGCCGCGCCGAGATGCTGGCCGAGCTGATGCGGCTCAAATGGTCGGTCGCGGTGGGGGGAACCCATGGCAAGACCACGACCACGTCGATGATCGCCGCGGTGTTCGACGCCGCTGGCCTCGATCCGACCGTGATCAATGGCGGCATCATCAATTCCTATGGAACCAACGCGCGGCTGGGTGCTGGCGAATGGATGGTGGTCGAAGCCGACGAATCCGACGGCACCTTCGTGAAATTGCCGGCGACCATCGCCGTCGTCACCAACATCGATCCCGAGCATCTCGATTATTTTGGTGATTACGATTCGCTGAAACGCGCCTTCGTCGATTTCGTTGAAAATATCCCCTTTTATGGATTCTGCGCGCTCTGCCTCGATCATCCCGAAGTCCAGGCGATGATCCCGCGGGTCTCCGACCGCAAAGTGATTACCTACGGCCTCAGCCCCCAAGCCGATGTGCGCGCCATCAATGTGGCGCTGGCCCCCGGCGGCGCGCGCTTTGACGTCGTTTGCACGGACCGCGCGCGGGGCGAGGAGCATGCGATCACCGATTTCCGCTTGCCCATGGTCGGCGAGCACAATGTTCAGAATTCGCTCGCCGCGATTGCGGTGGCGCGCGAAATGGGAATCCCGGAAGACGTCATGCGCCGCGCGCTGGCGTCGTTCGGCGGGGTCGGACGCCGCTTCACCAAGACCGGCGAATGGAACGGCATCGCCATCATCGACGATTACGGCCATCACCCGGTCGAAATCGCCGCCGTGCTCAAGGGTGCGCGCGCGATTTCCAAGGGCCGGATCATCGCCGTGGTCCAGCCCCATCGCTATTCCCGCCTCAAGAATCTGTTCGAAGGCTTCTGCAGCTGCTTCAACGACGCGGATTCGGTGGTGGTCGCCGATGTCTATCCCGCCGGCGAAGCGCCGATCGAAGGTGTTGACCGCGACGCACTCGTGGCGGGATTGCGCGCCCACGGCCATCGCAACGTGCTTCCGCTCTCCAGCCCCGATGCCCTTGCCGACGTCATCGCCGAACTGGCGCGGCCCGGCGACATGGTGATTTGCCTTGGCGCCGGCAGCATCACGACCTGGGCCCACGCGCTGCCGGAGGAATTGGCTCACCGCGATGGCGGCAAGGCCCCAGGCAACAAGGACAGCAGCGAGGGCGGCAACAAGGGTAACGGCGGCAAAGCCCCTCGCGGCACCGGCCCTCAGCGCACGCGGAGCGCATCATGATGCCGGCGCGCGTTCACGAGCCCCGTCTCATCGAACGCCTGCCGCGCGTGCGCGGAAGGCTGACCGAGAATGCGCCGCTCGCCCAGATCACCTGGTTTCGCATCGGCGGCCCGGCGGAAGTGATGTTCCGCCCCGCCGACCGCAACGATCTCGCCGAATTCCTCGCGCACAAGCCGTCCGACGTTCCGGTGACCGTGCTCGGCGTCGGTTCGAATCTTCTGGTGCGCGACGGCGGAATCCCCGGCGTCGTCATCCGCTTGGGCCGCGACTTCGCCCAGATCCACGCCTCGGAGACCACGGTCACCGCCGGCGCTGCGGCCCTCGATCTCAATGTGGCGCGGGCGGCCTGCGAAGCCGAAATCACCGGCCTTGAATTCCTGTCCGGCATCCCTGGAACCATCGGCGGCGCGCTCCGCATGAATGCCGGTGCTTATGGCGGCGAGATGAAAGACGTGACGATGGCCGCCGAAGCGCTGGACGGCGAAGGCAAGCTTCATCGCCTGACCAACGCGGAACTCGGCTTCACGTATCGGCAGGCCACCGTTCCGGGAAATTGGATTTTCACCGCGGCGACACTTTCGGGAAAAAAGGGCGACCGGCTCGCCATCGAACGCGCGATGGCGGAAATCGCCCGCGCCCGCGAGGAAAGCCAGCCGCTGCGGACCCGCACCGGCGGCAGCACGTTCAAGAATCCGCCGAATCAATCGGCATGGCGGCTCATTGACAAGGCCGGCTGCCGCGGCTTGCACGTCGGCGGCGCCGCGGTCTCCGAAATGCATTGCAATTTCCTGATCAATACCGGAACCGCCACCGCCGCCGATATCGAAGCGCTGGGCGAAGAAATCCGCCGCCGCGTGTTGGAGACGACCGGCGTCGCTCTCGAATGGGAAATCAAGCGCGTTGGCGTCGCGGGCGCCAATGCCGCCAATGCGGGAACGTCGCGATGAAAAAGCACGTCGCGGTTCTAATGGGCGGCTGGTCCGGCGAGCGCGAAGTTTCGCTGGTCAGTGGTGCTGCGGTGAACGATGCGTTGAAAGCCGCCGGCTACAAAGTCACCACCATCGACATGGGCCGGGACATTGGCGCCCTATTGCCGAAACTGAATCCTCGGCCCGACGTCGTGTTCAACGCCTTGCACGGGCGCTATGGCGAAGACGGCTGCGCCCAGGGCCTGCTTGAGATTCTCAACATCCCTTACACCCATTCCGGCGTCATGGCCTCGGCGATTGCGATGAACAAGCCGATGGCGAAACGGCTCTTTGAAGATGCCGGCATTCCTTGCGCGCCGGGCAAGATCGCCCATCGCGACGACGTCCTGAAGGGCGACGTCATACGCCGCCCCTATGTGGTGAAGCCGTTGAACGAGGGATCGAGCCTGGGTGTCCGCATCGTCACCAAGAAGGACGAAAAGCGGCCCTTCGACCACGCTTCTTGGCCTTATGGCGACGAAGTCCTGGTCGAACGCTACATCCCCGGCCGGGAAATCACGGTGGCGGTGCGCGACGACGCGGCGTTGGGCGCGCTGGAGCTTCGCCCCCATGGCGGCTTCTATGATTACGACGCGAAATATTCCTCCGACATCAAGCGCGCCGCCGAGCATGTGATGCCGGCGCCGCTCCCCGCCAAAGCCTACAAGGAAGCGCTGCGCCTGGCCTTGCTGGCGCATCGGACCTTGGGCTGCCGCGGGGTGAGCCGCGCCGATTTTCGCTACGACGACACCGGCGCGACACCGAAATCGAAGAAGATCGGAAAGTTTTACCTGCTCGAAATCAACACCCAACCCGGCATGACGCCCCGTTCTCTGGTTCCGGAAATTGCCGCCCACGCCAAGATCTCGTTCCGCGATCTGGTGGTCTGGCTGGTGGAGAATGCACGATGCGATTCGTGAGTCTTGCCAAGCCAACGCCGCGCCGCGCGCGCATTGCCAATAACCGCGCCGCCAATAGCCGGGGCCCGCGCCCTGCCCGCTTGCGGCGCATCCTCGTTCTTGCAACGGCCGGCGCCCTGGCCGTCGTGGCATTCGGCGCCCTGGCCGGTGCCGGATATTTGTGGCGCTCGGGTCTCGCCGGCGATGCGATGGCGCGAGCCGAGACCAATTTCATCGCCCGCAGCGCCGATTTCGGCCTCACCGTCGCCGATGTCCTGGTCGATGGCCGCAAGCAAACGCCGGCCGCCGACGTGCTGGCGGCCTTGGATGTGCAGCGCGGCCAGCCGCTCTTGGATTTCGCTCCGGCCGCCGCAAAAGCCCGTCTCGAAAGTCTGGGCTGGGTGCGCGAGGCAACCGTCGAACGGCGCTTCCCCGGAACCGTTGTGGTGCATCTGACCGAACGCCGGCCGCTGGTGCTGTGGCAGCGCGATGGCAAGCTGGCCTTGGTTGACGATACCGGAAGTGTGATCACGCGGGACAATTTGGACCGCTTCGCAGACCTCCCGATCGTGGTCGGCGACGACGCGCCGCAATTCGCCCCCGCCTTGATCGCCATGTTGGCGACCGAGCCGCAATTGAAGAGCAAAGTCACCGCGGCAGTCCGCGTGTCGGGACGCCGCTGGAATTTGCGCCTCAACAACGCCATCGACATCCGCCTTCCCGAAGAACATCCCGAACTCGCCTGGAAGCGCTTGGCCGAGCTCGATCGCAATTACGGGCTCCTGCAGCGCGACATTATCGCGATTGATTTACGCATGAGTGACCGGCTGTTCGTGCAATTGCCGCACGACGCCGTGCACCGCCTACGCCAACCGGGAGCCGATACATGATCGCGCCCTTGATCCGCATACGAAAGGAGAACCGCCCGTGAAATCGCGGCACAACATCATCGCGGCACTCGACGTCGGGACGACGAAGGTTTGCTGCTTCGTCGCGACACTCGAGCGCGAATTGCGGGTGATCGGCATCGGCCATCACGCCGCCAAGGGCATCCGTGGCAGCACCATCGTCGACATGGAAAGCGCCGAGAGCTCGATCGCCAGCGCCGTCCAGGCCGCCGAGCAGATGGCCGGGGAAACCGTCAAATCCGTCTTCGCCAATGTCTCCGGCGGTCTTCTCGGCTCCGATACCCTGCAAGTTGAAGTCGCCATCGCCGGCCATGAAGTGAATGACGGCGATCTGAAGCGGGCGCTTGTCCAAGGCCGCGCCGGCTACCAGATGGCGGACCGGGAACTCATCCATTCAATCCCGGTCGGATATTCCATCGACGGCAGCCGCGGTATCCGCGATCCCCGCGGCATGTACGGCGAGAAGCTGGGTGTGGCCATGCATTTCGTGAGCGCCGCCGCCGGGCCGATCCGGAACCTGGCCGGATGTATCGCCCGCTGCCATCTCGATCTCGACGGCTTCGTGGTTTCGCCCTATGCGTCCGGTCTCGCCAGCCTGGTGCCCGATGAAATCGATCTCGGTGTCACTTGCGTCGATATGGGTGGCGGCACCACCACCATCGCCGTCTTCTTCGACGGCAATGTCGTCTTCACCGACAGCGTTCCGGTCGGCGGCGTCCATGTGACCAGCGATATCGCCCGCGGGCTTTCCTGTTCGCTCGCCCATGCCGAGCGCATGAAGACGCTCTATGGCAGCGCCATCGTCTCGGCCCAAGATCACGACGAGGTCATCGACGTTCCGCTCATCGGCGAAGACAGCCCGTCGCAACCCAACCATGTGCCGAAATCGCTGCTGACCGGCGTCATTCAGCCCCGCATCGAAGAAACCTTCGAGCTGGTGCGCGAGCGCCTGGAATCGAGCGGCTTCAACAAGCTGGCCGGCCGGCGCGTCGTTCTCACCGGCGGCGCCAGCCAGCTCCAGGGAGTCCGCGAAATGGCGGCCCTGGTCCTCGACAAGCAGGTCCGGCTGGGCCGGCCGGGTGCCATGCCCGGATTGGCGGAGTCCACCTACGGCCCGGCGTTCTCGACGGCGGCGGGAATTCTCCTGCACGTCGCCCAGGCCAATAGCGGCTCGGCCTTCGCCGATTTCGCAAGCTTTGAGGAACCGAACGGCTTCATCGGCCGGATCGGTCATTGGATCCGTGACAACCTTTAAGAATTTTGAGCATCCCCCGGCCGCGGCCCACGGCCGGAATTTCGTAACACAGCGCAACCACAATGCCGGCGACGGGACCGCCGGAACCCAGGCAGGGAAGCCTGAATATAGGAGGGTAACATGACGATCAAACTGTCGATGCCAGAAGTGGCAACCGAACTAAAGCCACGAATCGCCGTGGTCGGCGTCGGCGGCGCCGGAGGCAATGCCGTCAACAACATGATCAAGTCCGAACTCGAAGGCGTGGAATTCCTCGTCGCCAATACCGACGCTCAGGCATTGGCGCAATCCATGGCCGAACGGAAAATTCAGCTCGGAGTCGGTGTGACCCAAGGATTGGGCGCCGGTTCGCGCCCGGATGTGGGACGCGCCGCCGCCGAAGAGACGATGGATCACATCCTCGAGCATCTCAATGGCTGCCATATGGTGTTCATCACCGCCGGCATGGGCGGCGGCACCGGAACGGGGGCGGCACCCGTCATCGCGAGAGCGGCCCGCGAACAGGGGATTCTGACCGTCGGCGTCGTGACCAAGCCCTTCCACTTCGAAGGGATCAAGCGCATGCGGGTGGCGGAATCGGGGATCGACGAGCTTCAGCAATATGTCGATACCTTGATCATCATCCCGAACCAGAATCTGTTCCGCATTGCCAATGAAAAGACGACCTTCGCCGACGCTTTCAAGATGGCGGACGACGTCCTTCATTCCGGCGTGCGCGGCGTCACCGACCTGATGGTCATGCCCGGCCTGATCAATCTCGATTTCGCGGACATCCGCGTGATCATGACCGAGATGGGCAAGGCCCAGATGGGAACCGGCGAAGCCGACGGCGAAAAGCGTTCGATTCGCGCCGCCGAAGCCGCGATCTCCAATCCGCTGCTCGACGACGTTTCGATGAAGGGTGCGCGCGGCGTGCTCATCAACATCACCGGCGGCCCGGACATGACGCTCTTCGAAGTCGACGAAGCCGCCAACCGCATCCGCGAGGAAGTCGACCCCGAAGCCAACATCATCTTCGGCTCGACCTGCGATGCCGCTCTCGAAGGCCGCATCCGCGTTTCGGTGGTGGCAACCGGAATCGACGCCAATGCCGCCAATCAACCAAAACCCCAGCCGGTCGCCTTGTTTGCCGAACATCGCCGGATGCAACCGGCGGGCCGGCCCCAGACCAAGGTGGAATCGCCGGCAGCGGTCATCGTCCGCAACGCGCCGATCATCGGCCGGGGCGAGGCGCTGGCGGTGAAGATGGAGTCCCAATCCGAATTAGTGCTCACCCGCGACGCCATCGCTTTCCAACCGGCGCAAAAGCCCATCGAAGTGCCGGTCCAGGGGGCAATCCGTCCGGAAGCTGGCCGCCAGGAAGTTGGCCGTCACGAACCCATCAGAAGGCCGGAACCGTTCATCCCGCCCCGCGCCGCCGAACCGACGCTGTCGCGGGAACCCGCCCGAGAATCGATGCGGGCGCCTGAGCCATTCGCCGCCGCGGCGATGGCGAACGGCACGCCTGAGCCGGGCCGTCCGCCTTCCGCCAGCCCGAGCCTGATCGAACGGATGGCCGGAGGAGCATGGAGCCGGCGCCAAGCTGAATCTCGTCCGATGTCCGAGACCCGTGCCGCGCCCGAAGCCCATATCGAGCCGAAACTGACCGGGTTGGAGCGGGCCGAAACGGCCCCGTCGCCCCGGGAGGACGATATCCTCGATATTCCGGCCTTCTTGCGCCGCCAGGCCAATTAGGGAGAAGCCCGGGGATTGGGGTAACCATAATCCGCGCCGCCCAGAAAACGGCGCAACAAATTGAAACAAATAGTGATTTGAGCGCTCCTGAGGAGGTTGTTAAACCCTCTCAGGGGCGCAGTTCTTCAGAAAAGGCGAGAAAGGCGAGGAAATGGGGGTTTCCAGCTTGGTTAATAAGAAGCGCAAGGTTTCCTCGCTCGCAGCGGGGGTTTCGCCTGCCAACACCGCGCACACGTCTTCCCATTCCCGCATTTCATCCCGGCAACGAACCCTCAAAGGTTCGATTCAGTGCACAGGCACCGCGCTGCATTCAGGCGCCAAGGTGACGATGACATTGCGTCCGGCGGAAGTCGGAAGCGGCATTCTGTTCCGCCGCACCGATATCGCCGGCAGCGCGCCGATCCCCGCCGAATGGCGGCATGTCACCGAAACGCGGATGTGCACCACGCTGGGGAGCAACGGCGCCGCGGTCGCGACCATCGAACATCTGATGGCGGCACTCGCCGGCTGCGAAATCGACAATCTGCTGATCGAGGTGAACGGCGGCGAAATTCCCGTCATGGACGGCAGCGCCGAGCCCTTCGTGTTCCTGATTGAATGCGCCGGCATCGTGGAGCAAGAGGCGCCGCGTCGCGCCATCCGCGTTTTGAAACCGGTCACCGTTCGCGAGGGCGAGCGGACGGCGTCGCTGACGCCCGCCGATGTTTTTTCCGTCAGTTTCGCCATCGATTTCGATAACGCCGCCGTGGCCCGCCAGGAATGTGCGTTCGAACTCGTCAACGGCACCTTCAAATCCGAAATCTGCCGCGCCCGCACGTTCGGCTTCCTCGACGAAATCGACGAATTGCTCGCCGCCGGTCTGGCCCGCGGCGGCTCGCTCGATAACGCCATCGTGGTCAGCGGCGACAAGATCCTCAACGAAGGCGGTCTGCGCTACGCCGACGAATTCGTGCGCCACAAGGTGCTCGATTCGATCGGCGATCTTTATCTCGCCGGCGCGCCGATCATCGGACATTTCCACGGCGATCAATCCGGCCATTCGCTCAACAACAAACTGCTGCGCGCCTTGTTCGCCGATGAATCGGCCTGGTCCTATGTGGAACTGAACGATAACGAGGCTTGGCCCGTCCAGCCCGCCGCGCAGGCGGCGAGCGCCTAACCCGCCGCGCAGGCGGCGAACGCATAGAACAGCGCGCAGGCGGCGAGCGCCTAACCCGCCGCGTAGGCGGCGAACGTATTGGACAGCACGCAAGCAGCAATCGCTTAAGCCTTACCTCCCCTTATAAAATTAAGCCCCGGGCCGCCCAAAGGTCCGGGGCGCATTTTTTAGCCGGCCCTCGATTGAGGCATGCCGGCAAAGCCCCGTGGACCGGTTTTCTCGGCATGATATAGTCCCGGCCGATGATCTCCCTGTTCCGCAAAATGTCGCTTTTCTGGGCCCCAGCGGCCGGGTTCCGCCACGCGGTCTTTTGTCGCGGCCTGCGCCACGCCGCCTTTTGTCGCGGCCTGCGCCGCTATGCGCCGCCGTCGATTCTGGCTCTTCTTCCGATTCTGGCGCCTCTTCTCTTGGCTTTGGCGGCCTGCTCCGGCAACAAGGACGAAGAGATCGTCCCCGAGGAGCCGGTGGAGCAACTCTACAACGACGCCATGGATAAGCTCATGGGCGACGACTACGAAAAGGCGGCTAAGAATTTCGACGAGGTGGAGCGCCAGCATCCCTATTCGGTGTGGGCGACCAAGGGGCAGCTGATGTCCGCCTTCGCCCATTACCGCGCTTCCGAATACGCCGAAGCGGTGGTGACGCTGGATCATTTCATCGAGCTTCATCCGGCACACGAGAACATCGACTACGCCTATTATCTGCGCGCGCTCTGCTATTACGAACGAATCACCGACGTCGCCCGCGATCAGCAGATGACCGAGCGCGCGAATGATGCCTTGGAAGAGCTGGTCAACCGTTTCCCCAACAGCAAATTTGCGGCGGATGCCAAGCCGAAGCTCGTTCTCGTCCACGATCAGCTCGCCGGCAAGGAAATGGTGATCGGCCGCTATTACCAGGACACCGGCCATTATCTCGCCGCCATCAATCGCTTCAGCACCGTCGTCACCAAATATCAGACGACGTCCCATGTGCCCGAAGCGCTCATGCGCTTGAGCGAACTTTACACCGCGATGGGCGTTCACGACGCAGCCCAGGAATACAGCGCCGTGCTCGGCTACAATTTCCCGGGCAGCGATTGGTACAAGGACAGCTACGATCTTGTCACCGACGACGGCCGCAAAGTTCCGCCGGCGATCCCGAATCCGAACGCCGCCAATGCCGATAAGGGTGCGGACAAGAGCGCGGATAAGAACCAGCCGGCGTCCGCCGACAAAGCCGCCTCGCCGTCCAACGCTTCGGCGGCGGCGCCCTTAGTACCACCTGGGCAGGCGGCAACCCCGATTCCGCCCGCCGGATCCGCTCCGGACGCGACGCAAGCCAACGCGCCGGCAAGTTCTCCGGGCGCGGCCTCGGCCATACCGCCCTATAGCACCGAGGGGATCACCGGGATTCCTTATCCGGGATATTAGATTTCGATGCTGCGTTCGCTTGCGATCCGCGATCTTGCCGTCGTCGACCGCCTCGAACTCGCCTTCGCTTCCAACCTCAGCGTCCTCACCGGCGAAACCGGCGCCGGAAAATCCATTCTGCTCGATGCGCTGGGTCTTGCCCTAGGCGGGCGGGGCGACGCCGCCCTCATTCGACCCGGTGCCGAAGCGGCGACGGTAACTGCCGGCTTCGAAATCGAAAACGATCACCCGGCGGCGCGCTTGCTGGCCGATCAAGGCATCGCTTCGGAAGACGGTTTGCTGATTTTGCGCCGGGTGCTGAATCGCGACGGCCGCAGCCGCGCTTTCGTCAACGATCAGGCGGCGAGCGTCACCTTGTTGCGCCAGCTCGGCAGCCTGCTGGTTGAAATCGAAGGCCAATTCGCCGAACAAGGCCTGCTCGATCCGAAGAATCACCGGGGGATTCTCGATTCCTTCGGCAAGCTCGAGGAGCAGGCCGCGAATTTGCGCGATGCCTTCAGGGCCTGGCGCCAGGCCGAGACTGCTTTCCAGGACTCCGAGCGGGAATTGGCCGAGGCCCGCGGCCAAGAAGAACAGATCCGCGCCGAGCTCGATGAGATTGCGGCACTCGAGCCAAAGCTTGGCGAAGAAGCGGAGCTCGCGAATTTGCGTAGCGTTCTCATGCACCGCGAACAGCTTCTGAGCGCCATGAATACCGCCCAAACCGCGCTGGCCCAGAATGGAAGTTCCGGGCGTTCGGTCTCCGAAGCCTTGCGCGCGGCGATGCGGGCCTTGGGCGCCATGGCCTCGAAAGCGCCGGGCAAGCTCGACGAAACCTTGGCCGCCCTCGATCGGGCGTCGATCGAAGTCGCCGAGGCCGAATCGCAAATTCTGGCCCTGGCGGCGGCCCTCGATCACGATGCCAGCAAATTGGAATCGACCGAGGAGCGATTGTTCGCCCTGCGGGCGTTGGCCCGCAAGCATGGGGTCGCCGTCGATGCGCTCGCCGAAATACGCGACAAACTTGCGGAGAAACTTGCCGCCCTGGAAGGCCGGGGCACCGGCAACGCCAAGCTGAAACAGGCGGCCGCCGCGGCGCGGGAAAAATTCGTCGCCGGAGCGCGTGCGCTTTCTCAATCGCGCGGCAAGGCAGCAGGAGCGCTCGACAAAGCCGTCGGCGGGGAATTGAAGCCGCTGAAACTCGAACGCACGCGGTTCGAGACGCGGCTGACGCCGCTTGCCGAAAGCGAGTGGGGCGAGACCGGCGCCGAGCGGATTTCCTTCGAGGTCTCGACCAATCCCGGCAGCCCGCTGGGGCCGATCGAACGCATCGCCTCGGGCGGCGAGTTGGCGCGGTTCCTGCTGGCGCTGAAAGTGGCGGCGGCCGGCGAAGGTTCCCCCTCGACCCTCGTCTTCGACGAAGTCGATCGCGGCATCGGCGGCGCGGTGGCCGCCGCCGTCGGCGAACGCTTGGCGCGTCTTGGCGAGAGTCTGCAAGTCCTGGTCGTCACCCATTCGCCGCAAGTGGCGGCGGAAGGCGAACATCATTTCCGGGTGGCGAAGCAAGACAAGCGCAGCAACGGCGCGGTCGCCACCGCCGTCACGGTCGATACCCTCACCGGATCTGCCCGCCGCGAAGAAATCGCCCGCATGCTCTCCGGTGCCGAAATTACCGACGAGGCCCGGGCCGCCGCCGACCGGCTCCTCGAAGGTTCCGCACCCAAGAAATCCGCCGCCGAAAATCCCGCCAAGAAGAAGCAGACCGCCCGCGAACCGGCATGAACGACAGCAAAGTTCCCGTCGCTAAACTGACCGAGGCTCAGGCAAAACATGAGCTCGAGCGGCTGGCGAAAGAAATCGCCAAGCACGATAAGCTCTATTACCTGGAATCGGCGCCGGCGATCTCCGACGCCGACTACGACGATCTCCGCCGCCGCAACGTGGAGATCGAAAAGCGCTTTCCCAAACTGGTGCGCAAAGACAGCCCGAGCTTGCGGGTCGGCGCACCGATCGCCGACGGATTTTCCAAAGTCACCCATGCGGTGCCGATGCTCTCCCTCGACAACGCCTTCGAGGACGAGGACATCGAGAAATTCTTCGCCCGCATCCGGCGATTTCTCAAACTCGGCGAGGACGAGCGGATCGATATCGTCGGCGAGCCGAAGATCGACGGGTTGTCGATTTCGCTGCGCTACGAATCGGGGCACTTCACGGTGGGTGCGACGCGGGGCGACGGCATCGTCGGCGAAAACGTCACCGCGAATTTGAAAACCATCGCCGACCTCCCGAAGAAACTTACCGGCGGCCATGTCCCGGAAATCATCGATGTGCGGGGCGAGGTCTATATGCGCCGCGACGAATTCTTCAAGCTCAACGCCGCCCGGGAAAAGCAGGGCGAGCCGGTCTTCGCCAATCCGCGCAACGCCGCGGCCGGCTCGCTCCGCCAGCTCGATCCCCGGATCACCGCCGAGCGGAAGCTGCATTTCTTCGCCTATGCCTGGGGCGAAGCCAGCGCCATGCCGGCGAAGACCCATTGGGAATTTCTCGACCGCTTGAAGCAGTGGGGCTTCAACGTCAATCCATTGGCGAAATTATGCCATTCCCCCGAGCAAGCCCTCGCCTTCCATCACAAGATCGGCGAGGACCGGGCCGATCTGCCTTACGACATCGACGGCGTGGTCTATAAGGTCAATCGCCTCGACTGGCAGGACCGGCTCGGCTTCGTCAGCCGCTCGCCGCGCTGGGCAATCGCGCACAAATTCCCGGCCCAGCAGGCACGAACCAAGCTCAACGACATCATCATCCAAGTCGGCCGCACCGGCGCGCTGACCCCGGTTGCGGTGTTGGAGCCGATCACGGTGGGCGGCGTCGTGGTTTCCAGAGCGACCCTCCACAACGAAGACGAAATCGAGCGCAAGGATGTCCGCATCGGCGACACCGTGATCGTCCAGCGCGCCGGCGACGTGATCCCGCAAATCGTCGGGGTGGTGAAGGAAAAGCGCCCGCATGGCGCCAAGCCCTATCAGTTTCCCCACAAATGCCCGGTCTGCCACAGCCTCGCTATGCGCGAAGAGGGCGAAGTGGCGCGGCGCTGCACCGGCGGGCTGATCTGTGCGGCGCAAGCGGTGCAAAGGCTGAAGCATTTCGTGTCTCGCGATGCCTTCGACATCGAAGGCCTCGGCGAAAAGCATGTGGAGGATTTCTGGCAGGACGGGCTGATCAAGAATCCGGTGGATATCTTCCGGCTTCATAAACACGAACGCGATATCCTCGAGCGCGAAGGCTGGGGCGAGCAATCGGCGCGGAAACTCTTCGCCGCCATCGACGCCCGCCGGGAAATCGCTCTCGACCGGTTCATCTATGCGCTGGGCATCCACCAGGTCGGCCAGGCCACCGCCAAGCTTCTCGCCCGCCATTACGGAAGCCTGAAGAATTGGCGGCAGGCGATGCAGAAGGCCAAGGGCCCGGACAGCGAAACTTACCTGGAGCTCGACGCCATCGAAGGCATCGGCGCCAGCATGGCCGACGACATCGCCGGTTTTTTCGCGGAACCCCATAACCGGAAAATCCTCGACGATCTCGACAACGAAATCACGGTTGCCGATTTCAAGGCGGCCACCGTCAAATCCGCCGTCACCGGCAAAACCGTGGTCTTCACCGGCACGCTGGAAACCATGACCCGGGACGAGGCGAAGGCGAAGGCCGAGAAACTCGGCGCCAAGGTCGCCGGCTCGGTCTCTAAGAACACCGATTACGTGGTGGTCGGGGCCGATGCCGGTTCAAAGGCGAAGAAAGCCGCCGAACTCGGCGTCACCATGCTGACCGAGCATGAATGGGCGAAGCTGACGGGGGGTTAGCGTTAAATCGGAACGCATCAAAACATGCCTCCCCCCCTTGCGGTGGAGGAAGCGAAAACCTGGCTTTGCAAAATCAAAACCTTGGTTATTGAGGCTGTGTCTCAAGGGGTTCTCCAACACGCTTTTTCAGTACGACGTGGAAAAACGAATCCAGCTGCCTAGCCGCCTGACTGAGATTCCGAAAATGCGCGTCCAGATCGTGTTGAGCAACCGTTAGCTTCTCTATTCCTCTTTCACGAAGCTGCTCATCGGGGCTCATATAGAGTTCGAACACAGTGTACTCATACAAGTCTGTGGACTCACCTGCTCTAATAAGTTCGCCCGCCTCGGTGTCATATCGAAATGTCGTGGGGAAATGCGCGACGCGCCTTCGTACACTAAGTTCGTCACGGATCGCGCTCTCAACGTCGCGCCATCTGACAACCGTTTCATGGGGATGCCCTCCACTCTTTCTCTCTGGCTTTGGTAGAACGGATTCCACAAGCTCCTTGACCAAGCTGAGACGGGCATCAATGGTTGGAGTGCGAAAATATATGATTGAAGCTTGGTGCTTTGGGCAGCGACTCGCGGTCCAACAAATGCGGAAAAGTTGTCGTTCAATATTTGCCCATTCAGCGATACAGTAGCCGATGAACATGTGAAACTTATCGCTATTTCGTTTGAAGGCGTCCTCATCCGTCATGAAAGAACCTCCAAGCGCCGACGATTCCTATAGCGACGCTGAAGCCGCACGTCGCCGCTTCATAAATACACGCTAAACCGGCTTCGTCGCGTCCTTAAGCCAGCCTACCGTTTCTGAATCGACAAGCGGCGAAAGCGTCTCGCGCACGCGGGCGTGATAAGCGTCGACCCAAGCGATTTCGCTCTCGGTCAGCAGCGCGCAGTCGATCAGCGCGCGGTCGAAAGGCGCCAGGGTGATCGTCTCGAAACCGAGCAATTCGCGCTCGGCGCCGGCTACGCCTTCAACGGGCACCACCGTCACCAGATTTTCGAGGCGGATTCCATAGCCGCCCGCTTTGTAATAGCCGGGCTCATTGGAAACGATCATGCCGGTCCGAAGTGCCGCGTCGCTGCTGACTTTCGCGATGCGCTGGGGGCCTTCATGGACGCCAAGATAGCTCCCGACCCCATGGCCCGTGCCGTGATCGTAATCGATTCCGGCCTCCCATAGCGCGCGGCGCGCCAAAGCGTCGAGCTGGCCGCCCGACGTGCCACGCGGGTATTTCGCGGTCGCGATCGCGATATGGCCTTTAAGAACCCGGGTGAAGCGGTCGCGCTGCTCGGCGCTGGGCTGACCATTGCCGGCGATGAACACCGCCCGAGTGACGTCGGTGGTGCCGTCCAAATACTGCGCGCCGGAATCGACGAGATAGATTTCGCCCGCTGCGATCTTGCGCTTCGTTCTTTCGCTCGCCCGGTAATGAACCACGGCGCCGTTGGGGCCGGCCCCGGAAATGGTGGGGAAGCTCAAGCCCCGGAAATGTTCGTTCTCGCGGCGGAAGGATTCGAGTTTCGCCGCCGCCGAAATCTCGTCGAGATTTCCCTTCGGCGCTTCCCGCGCAATCCAAGCAAGGAACCGCGTCAGCGCCGCGCCGTCGCGAATATGGGCCGCGGTCGTGCCGCGAAGCTCCGCGTCGTTCTTGCAGGCCTTGGGCAGCGCGCAAGGGTCCACCCCGGTCACCAGTCGTGCCCCGGCTTCGCGTAACCGCGTGAATATAAACGCCGCCGCGGTCTGTGGATCGATCAGCACCGCCTTCTTTCCCAGACGGTCGAGGGCTGCCGGCAGTATCTCCGGCGGTTCGACAGTCACATCGGCGCCCAGATGCGCGCGAACCGCGTCGGTGATCTTGCGTTTGTCGATGAACAACGCAACCTTGCCACCGGCGTCAATCAATGCGAACGCGAGCGCCACCGGCGTGAAGGTGAGATCGCTGCCGCGAATGTTGAGCAGCCAGTTGATCGAATCGGGGGCGGTCAGAACCGCGATGTCGGAACCCGCCTTGGTGATTGCGTTGGATATATCGGCGCGTTTATCCGCGCTGCTCCGCCCGGCAAAGCGCAATTCGTGAACTGCCGCCGGACCATGGGGCGCTTCCGGCTGATCGCGCCATACCGCATCGAGCGGATTGACGGCGCAAGGAACCAGCTCGGCTCCCGCTTTTTCGCAGGAAGCGGCCAGGGATTTGGCGGCGTTCTCGGCGTGAAGCCAGGGATCGAAGCCAAGCCGCGTGCCCCGCAGCAAATTGGCGGCGATCCATTGCGCCGGCGGCGATTCGATCAGATGCCGGATTTCAAACAGCGCCGTATCGACTTCGTCGCGGGCTTGAAGGGTGTAGCGTCCGTCGACGAAGACCGCAGCCTTGTCCATGAGGACCACCGCCGCCCCCGCCGAACCCGTAAAGCCGGTCAGCCAAGCCAGCCGCTCCGAGCGCGGCGCCACATACTCGCCCTGATGCTCATCGGCCCGGGGCACGACGAATCCGGCAAGCCCGCGCTTGGCCAGCTCGGCACGAAGGGCGAAAAGCCGCTCCCCCGAGGTCTCTTGCTTGAGTTTCACATCCGCTGTTGCGCGCGCCATGATGGTCTAGAGCATGATCTTGTCAGTTTGAATCGGCTGCGTTGCGCCTTTGGTGCGGCGATCCGCCAGGCGCGACGTGAAGGGCGATGTGGAGCATCGGCCGAACGGCGCAACGCCGCGGGCGCCCATCAAGGCGCAACCCGAAGGGCCGGGGTCTTTTGCCGCTGCGGGTTCGTCGAAGGGCTCGCCCGTAGTGCCGCTACGCGCCTCGCCCTTCTCCTGCCCGCCATGCAAAATACCTCCGGCGCAGCCATTTCCAACTGGCAAGATCATGCTCTCAAGCTATGATTGCCGCCGCCCCGGCACAAGCCTTGACGAGCGCCCCAAGGACTGGCGGCCCAGGACTAACGGCGGAGCACCAGCGTCCGCCAGCCGCCCAGGTCGATCCGGTTCATGAGATGTATGCCCAAAGCCCGGTAGCGCCGCTCCACCATGACGGCTTCCGGGCGCAGAAACCCGGAAAGCACGATGATGCCACCCGGCGCCAGGGCCCGCTTGAGATCGCGTGATAAACCCATGAGGGGCGGGGCTAGAATATTGGCGGCGATGAGATCGAAATGCCCGCGGCGCATCGGTTCCCGACGCCGCGGCCCGTCGGCCAAGGCTACTCGAACCCGGTTGCTCAAACCGTTCTGATGAACGGCCTCGCGGGCGATGGGGATGGCCTGAGGATCGATTTCGCAGGCAAGCACGTTCGCCCGCCATAGCTTGGCGGCGGCGATGCTCAAGGTCCCGCAGCCGCAGCCGAGGTCGAGGACTTGGGCAAAAGACCGCGACCGGGCAAGAATCTGGAACGCGACGAGACAGCCTTGAGTCGATTCATGCCTTCCGGTGCCGAAGGCCATGCCGGCATCGATGGCAAGCCCGATGCATCCGGCGGGCGGCTTCCCTCGAAAATCCGAGCCGTGGATTGAAAACCGCCCGATTCTGAAAGGCGCGAAGGCTCTTTTGGAATCGGCGAGCCAGTCGCGTTTCGGCAGCTTTTCGATCGCCAGTTCCGGCTCGACGATGCCCGCACTCGCCGCGATCAGCGCCAGCGAGGCGCGAACCATTCCGGGATTGGGCGGCGAATTGGCGATCGCCTCGATGAGAGCCAGCCCGCTTTTGTCGGGCTCGGTAAAGGTGACCGCGTCGGCAAAGGATTCGAGGGCCGCGGCGAATCGTTCCCGCGACAAAATCGGCACCCGCACCATCAACCGCCATGCTTCGTTCTCAAGCGGCGGCGTCATCGCGTCACACCGCTTCGACGAAGCTGTCGAGGACCTTTTTGATGCCGGTGGAAAACGCGACTTCCAGTTTTTCGCCTTCCACCGCGCGGACTTTGCCGTAGCCGAATTTCTGATGGAAAACTTCGTCGCCGATCTTGAATCCGGCCGCCGATTTCCGCTTGCGCTCAGGAACGCGATAGCTCTGGCCTTCGATGAGGGAAGCGCCGCGCCGCGAACCCGTGGGGCGCGAGCCCGCCGAGCCGAACCCGCCTCTTTGCGGCGCATTGAAAGGCGAGGTCTGTTCGGAAAATCCGGATGTGCGTCCGCGGTAAAGGCCAGAATCGCTCAACCGCTCGATATGCGCTTCCGGCAATTCATCGACGAAACGGGACGGTATGGCGCTCTGCCAGCTGTCATAGACGCGCCGATTGGCGGCGAAGGAAATAGTGGCGCGCTTGCGGGCGCGGGTGAGACCCACATAAGCCAGACGCCGCTCCTCTTCGAGAGATTTGACGCCGCCTTCATCCAAAGCCCTTTGATGGGGGAATAGCTGTTCTTCCCAGCCGGGAAGGAACACGGTCTCGAATTCGAGCCCCTTGGCGGAATGAAGGGTCATGATACTGACCATGTCGCCGCCCGCGGCTTCGGTGTTTTCCATCACCAAGCTCACATGTTCGAGAAAGCCTTGGAGATTCTCGAATTCGGCGATGGCGGCGACCAATTCTTTCAGGTTTTCGAGACGGCCCGGCGCATCCGGCGCCTTGTCGTTCTGCCACATGGCGGTGTAACCGGATTCGTCGAGGACGAGAGCGACCAGCTCGCCATGGGGCATGCCGTCAAGCGCACCCCGCCAGCGGTCGAAATTGTCCAACAGTTCGATCAAGGATTTGCGCGCCTGGGCCTTCAATTCATCGGTTTCAGCCAGGGCCCGGGCAGCTCTGGTGAGCGGAATGTCTTGCGCCCGTGCCACCCGATGCAGGGCCTGCAGGGTGGCGTCGCCGATCCCGCGCCGCGGCACATTGACGATGCGCTCGAAGGCGAGGTCGTCATCGGGCTGGGCGATCACCCGCAAATAGGCAATGGCGTCGCGGATTTCCTGCCGCTCGTAAAACCGCAAGCCGCCGACGACGCGATAGGGAATTCCCAGCGCCAGGAACCGCTCTTCGAATTCGCGGGTCTGGAATCCGGCGCGCACCAGAATCGCCATGTTCGAAAGCTTGTCGCCGCGGCGCTGCAAGGATTCGATTTCGTCGGCGACGAAACGCGCTTCTTCTTCGCCGTCCCAGACTCCGCGCACCCGGATCTTTTCGCCGCCATCGGCTTCGGTCCAGAGCGTCTTGCCGAGCCGCCCTTCATTGCAGGCGATCAGGCCGGAAGCCGCACCCAGAATATGCCCGGTCGACCGGTAATTCTGTTCGAGGCGGATGACCTTGGCGCCGGGGAAATCCTTTTCGAAGCGGAGGATGTTGCCGACCTCCGCCCCCCGCCAACCGTAGATCGATTGATCGTCGTCGCCGACACAGCAAATATTGTGCGAGCCCTGGGCCAGCAGCCGGAGCCAGAGATATTGGGCGATGTTGGTGTCTTGATATTCATCGACCAGGACATAGCGGAACCGCCGCTGATAGTCGGCAAGCACGTCCGCCTGTTTGGTGAAAATCGTCAGGCAATGGAGCAGCAGGTCGCCGAAATCGACGGCGTTCAGCGTCGCCAGGCGCTGCTGATAGACCCGGTAGAGCTCCAGCGCCCGCCCGCCCGCGAAATCCCGCGCCTCGGCCGCCGTCACCTTGTCGGGGGTCAGGCCGCGGTCCTTCCAGCGTTCGATGATCGCCATGAGCCCTCGGGCCGGCCAGCGCTTCTCATCGATATTGGCGGCCTGCAGGACCTGCTTGGCCAAACGGATCTGATCATCGGTGTCGAGCACCGTGAAATTGGATTTGAGCCCGACCAATTCGGCGTGGTTCCGCAGCATCCGGGCGCCGATCGCGTGGAAAGTGCCGATCCACATCGATTCGGTGGGGCGGCCGAGCAGCTTCTCGACCCGCTCCTTCATCTCCCGCGCCGCTTTGTTGGTGAAGGTGACGGCGAGGAGCTGCGACGGCCAGGCGCGGCCGGTGAAAAGAATATGGGCGAGCCTTGTGGTCAGCACCCGGGTCTTGCCGGTTCCGGCCCCAGCCAAAACGAGGACCGGCCCCTCCAGCGCCTCGACCGCTTCCCGCTGCTTCGGGTTGAGGCCGGCCAGATAAGGCGCGTTCGCCGCCGACGGCGAATTGCCGCCGGTTGGCGCTGGCAACGGTAATTGCATTGGTGCTGGGGGCTGCATTCTCACGTTTTATATAGCATGCGAAGCCGATATTACATGTCATGTCGCTCGCAAAATCCTGTTGCGCGTAACTCTCCGTGTTGTCGAAGTCCGCAGCACGTCGACGTCGCACAAAACCGGTTCGATCCAATCCTCAAGCGCTCCGGGCGGCGCGCGATCCAGGTCGCACGGCCAGATCACACGGATAGAATTGGCGCCAGCAATGGGCTCCGCTCGGTATGCCGATGCCAAAGCCGCCATTACCAAGCGGCCCTCCTCTCCGCCGCGGCGGTCGGCCCCTCTCAGGCATCCCCTACCCTGATACCGAAGTCATTGATAATAGCGAAAATATGTTGCGAATAACTCGCAGTCGCTCTATATGGATGCGGAGCGCAGATGCCGCCCGGGATATCCCTGCGACAATAAAGGGAATTTCATGAAAACGACTGCACGATCCATCCTGACTGCCGCTGCGGTGCTCGGCGTTCTTCTCTTCGGCTCGCCGCTTCGCGCCGACCAAGAGAATTACACCCTGACGCTCAAAGATCATCACTTCGCCCCGGAGACCATCGAGGTCCCGGCGGGCCAAAAGGTGAAACTTCTTGTGCGCAATCAGGACGACACCGCCGAGGAATTCGATAGCTACGACCTCAATCGCGAAAAAGTCATCGCCGGCAATTCGGAAGGCATCGTGATCATTGGGCCGCTCGATCCGGGGACATATTCTTTCACGGGTGAATTTCACGCCGATACCGCCCACGGCAAAGTCGTCGTCAAATAGCAAACCGCCGGCCGTAACCCGGTCTTAAAAACACCTAACAGAAAAATCGAAGGAACCGGGACGCATGCTGGCAAGCGCAATTGTCGTCTTTCGCGAAGTTCTGGAAGCGGCTCTGGTCGTCGGCATCATGTTGGCGGCGACCGAAGGGCTGCCGCGGCGCAATTTCTGGATCGGCGCCGGGGTCGCCGTCGGCCTTGCCGGGTCGGTTCTGGTGGCCGGATTCGCCGATGTCATCGCGGCGGCGGCCTCCGGCTTCGGCCAGGAATATTTGAACGCAGCGGTGCTGTTCATCGCGGTCGCGGTCCTCGGCTGGTCGATTATCTGGATGCGGCGGCACGGCCGCGAACTCTCCAAACACGCCAAGAAAGTCGGCCAAAGCGTCGTCGCGGGGGACGTTCCGATTCACATGCTCGCCATCGTCGTCGGCCTGGCCGTACTCCGCGAGGGTGCCGAGGCGGTTCTGTTTCTCTACGGTATTGCCGCGGGCCAGGATTCTTCGCCATTCGTCATGCTCTCGGGCGGGACCTTGGGCGTCGCCGCAGGCATCGCCGTCGGATTTCTCATGTACCGCGGCCTGGTGCGGCTCGCCGCGCGTCACCTTTTCTCGGTGACCAGCTGGTTGCTCGCATTCTTGGCGGCCGGCATGGCCTCCCAGGCGGCCGGCGATCTGGTCTCGGCGGGGGTTCTGCCGCCGATCGTGACAAGTGCTTGGGACACGTCGCGGTTTTTGTCGGACCGCGATCTGCTGGGAAGAGTTCTGCATACGATGTTCGGTTACGAGTCGCGTCCGGCCTTGATCCAGGTTCTGTTCTATCTGGCGACGCTGGTGACCATCGCCGTGATGATGCGGGCGGCCGATACGCGCCGTCCGGCTTCCGGTGTCGGCAAAGTTGCGGCCATCGCCGTCCCTTTTGCCGCGTTGGCGTTGGCGTCGCCGGGAACGGCCCACGCCGAACAGAAGGTTTATTCGCCGATCGTCCATCAGGGCGAATTTTCGATCGAAGCCCGCGGCGATACCGCTGTCGACCGCGGCCAAGCGGAAGAAGGCATCCAGAATCACGTTTACGAGCTTGAATACGGCGTAACCGACCGCTGGCTGACCGCGCTGGTCGGGGAATTCGCCCAGGATAAGGGCGGCCCGCTGCGCTACGAGGCGACCGGTTGGGAAAACATTTATCAGCTCTTCGAGCAAGGCGAGGCCTGGGTCGATTCCGGCGTTTATTTCGAATACGAGCACGGCGCGGGCAGCAATGCGCCCGACCTCGTCGAAGGAAAGCTCCTGCTCGAAAAGCAATTAGGGCCGACGGTCGAGACCGTGAATTTCATCGCCCAGAAAGAAGTCGGGACGCACGCTGAAGAGGGAACCGAATTTGAATACGCGGCGCGCACCAAGTTGCGGTGGAAGCCCTATCTCGAACCGGCGATCGAGGCCTTCGGCGATATGGGGCAGATCAATGCCAACAAGCCCACGGAAAAGCGGGAGCAACGGATCGGCCCCGTCATCCTGGGCGCCGTCCCGCTGGCGGGATCGCTTGCCTTCAATTACGAGCTTGGCTGGCTATTCGGATTGACGCGAGGCAGCCCCGACCAGTCCATCAAATGGCTGGCGGAGATCGAATATCATTTCTGATTTTTCGAATATCGGGGCCTGGTTTTCAGGCCCCAGGCTTCATAAGTTGAGCCTTCGCAATTCGAGACTTCGCAATTCGAGACTTCGCAAAGCGAAAAAATAAAACCACCCGGGACCTGAGGACCCGGGTGGTTTTTTTGTTCTAAGCCGCGGCCGACTATTTCTTCTTATGGGCTTTCTTCGCCTTCGGCGCCGCTTTCGCCGCGGGCGCCGCGCCGAACTTCTTCTTCAGATTGTCGAGACCAGCCTTGTAAACGCTGGTGATGACTTCCTTGGCTTTCTTATCGGTAGCGCCACCGCCGGCATCGAAGTTCGAGCCCCAGATCACCAAACTCTTGCCGCTCCCTTCGTCCACCACGCCGATATACGATTCGTAATTCGCGACCGGCAGCGGGCCGGACAGAATGGCGTAATTGAGCCGCATATTTGCATCGCTGTACGAGGTCAGCTCTTCCTCGATATCGCCACCGCCCTTGAGATGAAGGACGCGGTGGGTTCCCACCGCCGTCGGCGAACCGTTCACCGTGCTGCTCTCGACCGCCGGATGCCAATCCTGAAGCTTGTCGAATGCGCCGACGAGCTTCCACACGTCGCTGGCCGAAGCCTTGACTTCAACGCTCAACACGACGCTGTTCTTGCCCGCTGCATTGGCGGCAACCGGTGCCCCAAGCGAGACGGCGCCAAGCGCCATAACAACCGCGAAGGTGGTGAGCCAGCCCCGCCTCCCCGTTTCGATTACCCCTTTTATCGACATTGATTTCCTCTCCCATGACAGGCCGAGCTATCCGGCGCTTGAGGCCGGGGGCCAAACGAGGCCGAGGATGCACTTCTCGGCGGTCCCATTCAATAGGGAGGTTGGCAATAGGCTGGTTGGGTCCGGATCTGATTGCAGTGACGCTTGACCCGTTCCCGAAGGCGGACCGGCCGGCGGACGCCCCCGTTGCCGCGCGTCAGACGGTGAAATACTTGGCTTGAGGATGGAGGATGACGATCGCCGAGGTCGATTGTTCGGGCTCGAGTTGGTCTTCTTCGCCCATGACGACCCCGACCCGTTCGGCCCCCAATAGCTCCAAAAGACGGCGCTGGTCGCCCAAATTGGGGCAAGCCGGATACCCGAACGAATACCGGGAGCCCCGGTAACCCTGCTTCAACAGCTTATTGATGTCGCGTTCATCCTCGTTTCCGAAACCGAGCTCGTTGCGGATCCGCTTATGGACGTATTCCGCCATCGCTTCGGCGATTTCGACGCTGAAGCCGTGAAGATAGAGATAATCCTGATACCGGTTTTCCTTGAACCATTCCCCTGCTACTTCGGAAGCTCTGGCGCCCGCCGTGACGACCTGCAAGCCGATCACGTCGCGCTCCGGATCGGAAATATCCCGCACGAAATCGGCGATGCAGAGTCCATCCTCGCGGTTCTGCCGCGGCAGGGTAAATCGCGCGACTTCCACCGTCCCATTTTCGTCAAATAGCACCAGATCGTTGCCCTCGCCCGCCGCCTTCCAATAGCCATAGGCCGCCTTGGGCACGATGATGTTCTCATCGGCGCATTGCTTGGCGAGCTTGACCATGATCGGCCGGACCTCGCGTTTCGCCCATTCGGCGAATTCCTCGCGGCTCTTGCCGGCCTTCTTAAAGCCCCAATGGAATTGGAACAACATCGTCTCATTCAGGAACGGCAGCAGATTTCGAATCGGCACCTTGTCGATCATCCGCGGCCCGAAGAAGGGCGGTTTTAGCACCGCAAGGCCTTTGCCGAGTTCGGCGCGGCGAAGGCGGATTTCTTCAAGCTCGACCGGCCGGGCTTTTTCGACCGGGCGTTCGAGCGCTTCCAATCTCCGGTCCTTGCGCCGTTCCGGCTTGCCTTCCTGCTGCCGGGCACGCTCACTTAAATGCTCGTCAAAGCGCCCGGTCATCACCTTGTCCATCAAATCGAGACCATCGAAGGCATCGCGGGCATAGGCGACCTTGCCGGCGCCATAAGCCTTCACGCAGTCCGCTTCGACATAGCCGCGGGTCAGCGCCGCACCGCCGAGAATGACCGGGATGTTCAGGCCTTCCCTTGTCATCTCGATCAAATTCTCGCGCATGATGACCGTCGATTTGACCAGCAGGCCCGACATCCCCACCGCATTGGCCTTGTGTTCTTTGGCCGCCGCCAGGATGTGCTCGATCGGCTGTTTGATGCCGAGATTGACGACGCGATAGCCGTTATTGGTGAGGATGATGTCCACCAAATTCTTGCCGATATCGTGAACGTCGCCTTTCACGGTGGCCAGAACCATTGTCCCTTTCTGCTGGCCTTCGATCCGCTCCATATAGGGCTCCAGATAGGAGACCGCCTTTTTCATGGTCTCCGCGGATTGCAGCACGAAGGGAAGCTGCATCTGGCCCGAACCGAACAGCTCGCCCACCACTTTCATCCCGTCGAGCAGGATTTTGTTGATGATATCGAGAGGCCGATGGGTCTTCATCGCCTCCTCGAGATCGGGTTCGAGCCCTTGCCGGTCGCCGTCGATGATGCGTTGTTTCAGCCGGTCTTCGACCGCGGCGTGACGCTCCTGAACTTTCTTTTCCTCCCCCTTGCGGCCTTCAAAGAGACCGAGGAAGACATGCAGCGGGTCGTAGCCGTCGCGGCGCCGGTCATAGATCAGATCCTCGGCGACCCGGGCTTCCTCTTCGGGGATCTTGTGCAGCGGCATGATCTTGCTGATATGGACAATGGCGCCGGTCAGTCCCCGCTTCAGCGCCTGATCGAGGAACACCGAATTCAGAACGTGGCGGGCCGCCGGGTTGAGGCCGAAGGAAATATTGGAGAGGCCGAGAATGATCTGGCACTCCGGCATTTCCTTGGCGATTTTCTCGATCGCATCGAGGCTGTTGAGGCCGAGCTTCCGGTCGTCCTCGTTGCCGGTGCAGATCGTGAAGGTCAGCGGATCGAACAATAGATCCGATGGCGGCAGCCCGTATTTGTTGCAGGCGAAATCGTAAAGCCTTTTGGCGATCTCGAGTTTGTGGTCGGCTTCCTTCGCCATCCCGCCTTCGTCGATGGTAAGGGCGATCACCGCCGCGCCAAATCTTTTTGCCAGGGCCAATTTCTTCGCCGCCGGCGCTTCACCGTCCTCGAAATTGATCGAATTGATGATCCCCTTGCCGCCATAGAGCTTCAGCGCGAATTCGAGCACCGGATATTCGGTTGAATCGAACACCAGCGGCGCGTTCACCGATCCCCGCATCCGCGTGACGACCTCGCGGATATCCGCCGATTCGTCGCGGCCGACGAAAGCAGTGCAGATATCGAGAGCGTGGGAGCCTTCGCGGATCTGCTCGCGCCCCATCTCGACGCAGCCGTCCCAATTGCCGGCGTCCTGATATTCGCGGAATTTCTTGCTGCCATTGGCGTTGCAGCGTTCGCCGATGGAGAAATACGCGGCTTCCTGGCGGAGCGGCACTTGCGAATAGAGCGAAGCCACCGCCGGCACCCAGAACACTTTGCGTTCGACCGGCTTTGGGCGGAGTTTGTTGCCGGCGCGCCTACGCAGCATCGCATCGAGTGCGGCGATGTGCCGTTCGTCGGTGCCGCAGCAGCCGCCGATGATGTTGACGCCGTCTTCTTCGACGAAACGCTCGTGCCAATTCGCCAATTCCGCCGGGCCGAGCGGATAATGGGGCGCGCCTTCGACCAGCTCCGGCAAGCCGGCATTGGGCAGGATCGAAATCATCCCCGGCCAGTTTTCCGCCAGCCATTTGACGTGCTCGGACATTTCCTGCGGGCCGGTCGCGCAATTGAGGCCGATGATCGGCACGTCGAGCGCTTTGACGATGGTGGCCGCCGCCGCGATATCGGTGCCGACCAGAAGCGTGCCGGTGGTTTCCACCGTCACCTGAACAATGAGCGGAATATCTTGATTGGCCTCGAGCCTGGCCCGCTTGGCGGCGTTGATCGCCGCCTTCATCTGCAGCGGGTCCTGGCAAGTTTCGATCAGGAACGCATCGATGCCGCCGGCAACGAGACCCGCGCATTGGACGGCGATCGCATCTTCCAAGGTTTGGTAATCGATATGGCCAAGCGTCGGGAGCTTGGTTCCCGGGCCGATCGAACCCAAGACGAAGCGCTCGCGGCCATCGCCGTTGAATTCCTCCGCGGCTTCGTGGGCGATTTCCGCCGAGCGCTTGCTGAGATCGAAGGCCTCGGCCGACAGCCCGAACTCACCCAGCGTAATGGGCGAGGTGCCGAAGCTGTTGGTCTCGACCGCGTCGGAACCCGCGGCGAAATAGCTCTTGTGGATGTCGCGCACCACATCGGGCCGGCTCTTGGTCAGAATGTCGGTGCAGTTCTCGGCGCCGAGGAAATCCTTGTCCACGGTGAGATCGAGCGCCTGGACCCGCGTTCCCATGGCGCCGTCGGCGAGCAGCACGCGCTCGCGCAAGAAATCGAGGATTTTGGCCATTACCGGGCTTCCGCGCGGAATTTACCCGATTCGGCCGTGCCGGCCCTTGGGCCGCTTTCGGCTGCGACCGGATGCGGGCGCAGGCCAAGGATATGGCAGATGGCGAAGGTCAAGTCGGCCCGGTTCAGCGTATAGAAGTGGAACTCGCAGATCCCGCTTGCCTGAAGCATGCGGCATTGCTCGGCGGCCGCGGTCGCCGCCACCAGTTTGCGGGTTTCGATGTCTTCATCGAGTCCCTCGAAAAGCTTGGCCATCCACGCTGGGATCTTGGCGCCGGTATTGCCGGCAAATTCGATGACTCTCGCGAAATTGGTGACGGGGAGAATCCCCGGCACGATTGGCACATTGATGCCGGCGGCGCGCGCGCGATCCACGAACCGATGGTAGCTGTCCACGTCGAAGAAGAATTGGGTGATGGCCCGGTTGGCGCCGCAATCGATCTTGCGCTTGAGATTGTCGAGATCGGCATCTGCCGATGTCGCTTCCGGATGGCATTCCGGATAACAGGCGACCGAAATCTCGAAATCCGCGATTCTTTTCAATCCCGCCACCAGATCGGAGGCATAGGCATAGCCACCCGGATAGGGCTGATAGCGCTTTCCTTTTTCCGGCGGATCGCCGCGCAGCGCCACGATGTGGCGCACCCCTTCCTGCCAATAGAGTTTGGCGATGTCGTCGATCTCGGAACGCGGCGCGCCGACGCAAGTCAGATGCGCCGCGGGCGTCAGACAGGTTTCGCTCAAGATTCGCAGCACCGTCGCATGGGTGCGTTCCCGCGTGCTGCCGCCTGCGCCATAAGTCACCGAGACGAAACGGGGGCTAAGCGGCTCCAGCCGCTTGATCGCCTGCCACAGGGTCTGCTCCATGGCTTCGGTCTTCGGCGGAAAGAACTCGAATGAAACTTTCAGATCCTGCGCCTTGGGCACGAAGGGCGGCAGTGGCGCCTGGCGGATAATGGAATCGCTCATGCCTCGACCCTCCGTTCCGAACTCTGTTCCGTCCTCTGTTCCGTAGGAATGGTTTTGTCGTGGGCGCTCCCCGTCCGGGCCGCATCGGCCGGCCGGCGCGAAACCCACAGCGTCACGGTCAGCGGCTTACCCGCAAGATGCACGGCCTTCATCGGCGTCAGGCCGGCGCTCCGGCACCAGCGCGCGAGGTCCGGGTCGGCAAAGCCAAGATGCCGGTGCGCGTGACCCTCGCGGAGATCGGTCAGCTCATGGGGTGCAAAATCGACGATGGCGAGCCGCCCGCGGGGACGCAAGATCCGCGCCGCCTCGGCAATCGCCGCGGCCGGATCTTCGGCGTAATGCAGCACTTGATGGATGACCGCGGCGTCGAAGGATCCGTCCGGCCAAGGAAGCTGATACATATCGCCCTGGCGCAGCGTGCAATTGCGCAAGCCCGCCCGTTCGAGGCGGGCACGCGCCAAAGCCAGCATCTCCCGCGAGAAATCGATGCCGACGCCGTTTCCGATATGGGGGCCGAGGATTTCGAGGATTCGCCCGGTGCCGGTGCCGATGTCGAGAAAATCGCCGATCGGCTCGGCGGTAAGATGGGAAATCAGCGCCCGCTCGACTTCGGTTTCGTCCACGTGGAGCGAACGGATCTGGTCCCATTGGGCGGCATTGACCTTGAAATAAGCGGCGGCGGCCTCGGCCCGCGCCCGTTTCACCTGTTCGAGCCGGCTGCGGTCGAGGGAAACCGGTTCGTCGCGTTCGCCGCGGGCGAGCAGCCCCGTCAATTGCCGTGCCAGCTCTGCGCCGTCGCCCTTTTGCGCCAGACGGAAGTAAACCGACGTCCCCTCTTGCGACCGGTCGAGCACGCCGGCCTCGCACAAAACCTTCAGATGCCGCGATACCCGGGGCTGGCTTTGGCCGAGAATTTGAGTGAGCTCGCGCACGCTCAATTCGGCCTCGGCGCACAGCACCAGAATGCGCAGCCGGGTCGGCTCCGCCGCTGCGCGCAATCCATCGAGTGTCGATTCGAACGTCATGGCCCCGAACTTTTGTCCTCTCTAACTTTCGTCCTATAGACTCAATCTTGCCCTGCAAATTTCCAGATATCATTACAACATAAATATATGTTTATCAAACAAATCGTAAAAAAGAGGTCAAGAGGCGTCCGAATTCCGCCGCAACAGTTCTAATTTACGTTTGTGTCGTTTATGCAACAGAAGCGGCACGAACCACACAGTGCTAATTCGTCGCCGCTAGTGTTCGCCTTAATGTTGTGATACTTGATGCAGTAGTTAATGTCGCGCGGTTGATGCTGCGCGAGGAACAAGAGCTGGCCGGCCGCGTACCGTTCAGTGCCCGAAATTGGGGGAGGCACAAGGGGTTACGGGGACGGCAGCAACGGGTCGAACGCCCGGGGGAAACTGGGGGAGCACATGCAATCGCGACCATTAAGGGAAGTTTTACGGAAGTCGGCGTTAGATGTTAACACGCGGCGGGGGCATCCTTAATTCGTTGCCGCGCATCCACACTTGGTCCATAGCCGATTATCAATCGTAAAGAGACGCCAATGAACCGTCTGCGATTCCCTTGCCTGCGCATTGCCCTCAATTCAGGGCGCATCGCCCTCATTGCGGGGCTGATGTTAACGTTTCAGGGCTGCGCCACGCCGCCCACTGATCCTGACGCGCTCGCCGCCTATAACGAGGCGAACGATCCGCTGGAGCCGATGAACCGCCAGATCTTTGCGTTCAACGAGTTCGCGGATACCTACCTGATCCGGCCTTTGGCCGAAGGCTACGTCGCGGTGGTGCCCACACCCGCCAGGCACAGCTTGCGCAATTTCCTGAACAACCTCCACTCGCCGGTTATTTTCGCCAACGACCTGCTGCAAGCCGAATTCCAGCGCGCCGGAAACACTCTCGGCCGCATGTTCGTCAACACCACGGTCGGCATCGGCGGCTTGTTCGATGTCGCAGGCGATATCGGGTTACCGTATCACGACGAAGATTTCGGCCAGACACTTGCGGTTTGGGGTGTGGGCGAAGGCCCGTATCTCGTGCTGCCGGTCTTGGGCCCGTCCAATCCGCGGGACGCGGTCGGAATATTTGCCGACGGGTTCATGGATCCGCTCAATATCTACCTCGAGAACACCCGCCGCGGCTATCTGACCTATGTGCGGGCGGCGATCGACGGTATCGACAAGCGCTCGCAAGTGCTCGACGTCTTGGACGACATCAAGCGCACGTCGCTCGATTTCTATGCTACTATTCGCAGCCTGTATCGCCAGCGTCGGATTGACGAAATCAATAACGGTGAACCCACGCCCGGCACGGTCGCTCCGAGCTATATGAGCGAAAAAGACAAGGGCGTGAAACCCGCAACATCGCCGGCGTCAGAGTCGGTATCGGAAAAATCGTCGTCGCTCTAGTGCGCGATTTGGTGCGGTCATGATTACACGCCGTCTTCTTATTCCCATCGTCTTCGTCGTTGTCGGCTTGGCCGGCCGGCCGGCCGCCGCCGATCCGGCGCAAGACGCCCAGACTTTCATCAACGATTTCGGCCATCGCGCGATCGAAGCGCTGACCGAGAAGAATATTTCCGACGCCGAGCTGATTAAGCGCTTCAAAACGCTGTTCGAAGAAGGTTTCGACGTCTCTTACATCGCCCGCAGTGCCTTGGGCCGTTTCTGGCCCCGCGCCACCGACGACGAAAAAGCGCAATACGTCCCGCTGTTCGAGGATTACGTCGTGACGATTTACGCCGGGCAGTTCCGGGATTACACGGGCCAGGGCGTTACCGCCAAATCGGCGCAAGTCGGCACCGACGGTGTCATCATCGTGTTCTCCGACATCGTGTCGTCCGACGGACCGCCCACCAAGCTCGAATGGATCATCGGCAATGTCGACGGCAAGCCGAAGATTCGCGACATCAAGATCGAAGGGGTGAGCATGATCACCACCTATCGCGATCAATTCGCCAATGAAATTCTGCAACGCGACGGCAAGATCGCCGGGCTCATCAATGCCCTGCGCGAGAAGACCGCGTCGCTGCACGCGAACAACGGATAAATCTGGGTAAGTTAGTCGGGGCCTGATCGGTCGGGGGGAACGGTGGCGGCGGGCTTATGGCCCGCCGCTTCGCTTTTGGGTTCCCGCCTCACGAAATGCCTTTGGGCCGGAACGAGAATTTTCTGTGCAACTCGATCGGCAGATCGGCGTAACCATTCCTTGTCACCCTCACCCCTCCCTCTCCCCTCGAGGGAGAGGGGGATTAGTAAGGCGAGACACCGCACTTTCTTTCTCTCTTTTCCCTCCCCCCTTGCGGGGGAGGTTAGGAGAGGAGCGACTTCGCGAAGACGGAAATGCCTACGCCCGCACCAGCGGCTTGTATTTGATGCGGTGGGGCTGGACCGCGTCTTCGCCGAGGCGCCTTTTGCGGTCCGCTTCGAAGTCCTGGTAATTCCCTTCGAACCACTCGGTCTGGCTGTCGCCTTCGAAGGCGAGAATATGGGTCGCGATGCGGTCGAGGAACCAGCGATCGTGGCTGATCACGATGACCGAGCCGGCGAAGCTCAACAGCGCGTCTTCGAGCGCGCGCAAGGTTTCGACATCGAGATCGTTGGTGGGTTCGTCGAGGAGGAGAAGATTGGCGCCTGACTTCAACATCTTCGCCAGATGCACCCGGTTGCGCTCGCCGCCCGAAAGCTGGCCGACTTTCTTCTGCTGATCGGCGCCTTTGAAATTGAACCCCGCACAGTAACTTCTGCTGGGCACCTGTTTCTTGCCGAGCTCGATCATCTCCTTGCCGTCGGAGATTTCCTCCCAAACCGTTTTCTCGCCGCGCAAGCTGTCGCGGGATTGATCGATATAGCCGAGCTTCACCGAATCGCCGACCCGCAATTCCCCGGCATCGGGCTTTTCCTGGCCGGTGATCATGCGGAACAGCGTGGTCTTGCCGGTGCCGTTGGCGCCGATCACGCCGGCGATGGCGCCGGGCGGGAGCTTGAACGTTAAATCCTCGATCAGCAGCCGGTTGCCGAAGCCTTTGCGCAAATGGGCGGCTTCGACCACCAGATCTCCGAGCCGCGGCCCCGGCGGAATGGTGATCTGCGCTTTGTCCAGCGTCGCATCGGCGGCCTCGGCCAGCAGGGTTTCATAAGCCGAAATGCGCGCCTTCGATTTGGCGTGGCGGGCCTTGGCGCCCTGCCGGATCCATTCCAATTCATGTCTCAGGGTGCGCTGGCGGGCCGATTCCTGCTTTTCCTCCTGTTGGAGGCGCTTTTCCTTCTGTTCGAGCCAGCTCGAATAATTGCCCTCGAAGGGAATCCCTTGGCCGCGGTCGAGCTCCAAAATCCAGCCGGCCACATTGTCGAGGAAATAGCGGTCATGGGTGACGGCGACCACCGTGCCCGGATATTCCGCCAGATGTTGCTCGAGCCACGCCACCGATTCAGCATCGAGATGGTTCGTGGGTTCGTCCAAAAGCAGCAGATCGGGTTTCTGCAGCAACAGCCGGCACAGCGCCACCCGGCGCTTCTCGCCGCCGGATAAATTCGTCACCTCGGAATCGCCGGGCGGGCAGCGCAGCGCGTCCATGGCGATCTCGATCGTGCGCGACAGATCCCAGGCATCGGCGGCATCGATTTTTTCC
>JBGOXX010000005.1:0-32603 GCA_041479345.1 Alphaproteobacteria bacterium | reverse complement strand
TACAAGACCAAACGCGCGGGCGGACAGCTGATCGAGTTCAAAACCAGCACGACCTGTCTTAGCCAGTTCGACCACACCACCGGCGATTATCTGAAAAAGTCGCTGAGCCAGCGCCTGCATGTCCTGCGGGACGGCTCCGGCGCAATACAGCGCGATCTCTATTCCGCTTTTCTGGCTCGCCATGTGAGCCAGAACACACTTGACGCCCGGCGGGCCACACTGGCCTTCCCGGCTGCGAAACCGCTGCTGCGACGGGCGGCGTCAAGCGAACACCAACCTGCAAGCGGGTCCGGTTTTCCGGCACCCCACGGCCGCAAGACCGTCGGAGCGGGTCGTCCGTCGAAGAAGGGTATATTTGTCGGTGAGGCTGCGGACGGCGTACCGGTGGGCATTGTCCATCCGGGAGGGCCGCGGAGAACCGATAATGACGGACGAAAATCGCCCGCCGTTCCTTCAGAACCCCCCGGATTTATCCGTGGGGAGGTTTAGCAAGACGGCGCAACTGGCCTTGGCGCGCGGCTTGGCGGAACTCACCGCCGGGACCGGCGTTACCGTGAATTCGGTTTTGCCCGGCCCCATCCGCTCCGAAGGCGTCGAAGATTTCGTCAAAGCCATGGCGAAAGAACGCGGCGTTTCGGAATCGGAAATCGAGCGCTCGTTCTTTGCCGAGGTACGGCCGAGTTCGCTCCTCAAGCGCTTCGCCACCGTCGAAGAGGTGGCCAACATGGTGGTCTATGTCTGCTCGAAAGAGGCGTCGGCCACCAACGGCGCAGCGCTCCGGGTCGATGGCGGCGTGGTCCGCTCGATAGCGTAGACCCGCGCCTAGAGCCGCACCGAAGCCGGAAAAATGGGCGTGATAGTTTTCATCTATTGTCTTTTCCCGTAAAATAAACAGAATTACGCAGAAATATGCGCAGTGCTCGCCATCGGGAATGGCGCTGCAGGCGTCATTTTGTGTTCAGATACGCGGATCATGGTCGCACTGAGACATTTTCGATATCTGGTGGCGCTGGCGAGCGAGAAGCATTTCGGCCGCGCTGCTAAGCGCTGCAATGTCTCCCAGCCCACCCTGTCGGCGGCCATTCGCCAGATGGAAGCCGAGCTCGGCGTTCCGATCGTCGAGCGCGGGCAGCGCTTTCAGGGGCTGACACCCGAGGGCCAGAAGGTCCTCGATTGGGCTCATCTCATTTTGGAAAATTGCGAGTCGATGCAGCACGAGCTCAGCACGCTTCGTCAGGGCTTGTTCGGCAAGCTGCGGCTCGGAGTCATCCCTTCCGCGCTGCCGATCGTGCCGGTCGTCACCGGGCCGTTTTACCGGCGGCATCCCCTGGTTTCGATCACCATTTTCTCCCAATCGTCGGTGCAGATTCAGCGCGGTCTCGATGAATTCGAGATCGATGTGGGCCTCACTTATCTCGATAATGAGCCGCTTTCTCACGTCCGCAGCCTGGTGCTCTATCACGAGCGTTATATGCTGCTGACACCGACCAGCGGTCCCTATTCCGGCCGTCAATCGGTGACCTGGGCGGAAGCGGCGACGCTGCCGCTGTGCTTGCTGACGCCCAACATGCAATACCGCCGCATCATCGATTCGATTTTCAACCAGGTGAATTGCACGGTGACGCCCGACATCGAAACCGACTCGCTGGTCAATATGTGCGGGCACGTCCGCACCGGACATTGGTCGACGATCGTGCCCCAGGGGCTGCTCAATTTGCATGCCTTGGTTGAAGGTGCGGATGTGATTCCCCTGACCACCCCGGACGTGACTCACACGGTCGGCTTGGTCGTGCCCGACCGGAATCCCCCGTCGCCGCTTGCCACGGCCATGTTTGCGGTGGCCAAAGGCCTCGACATCCAGGGTCCGATCGACCGTGGCGAATATCTAAAACCGGGGCATTTTATCGAAAAGGCATCCTGACAGACCCGGACGACGGGCTGGTTTCGGAGCGGAACGGCGGATTTCATATTCCGTTCTGTCACTTGCCATGATAGTTTTTTTCTATCATGCTATCCGAAACAACAATTTGAAGGTTTTTCAATAACTTCCCATAACTTAAGGCATGAATTAGGGGCCTATTAAGGCCCCTCTGGCACCCTGCCGGCGCCGGGCATTTTGGTGTTTTAAACACAGCTTAAATAGCAGGGAAAAAGGCGAAGCATGACCCAATACATTGCGTGGGATGCGGCGAAGGCATCTGCGTTGATTGCCGAACGTAAGGCGTTGCCGGGCGCGCTTCTGCCCATTCTGCATACGTTGAACGACACCTTCGGTTATGTCGACAAATCCGCCGTCGGTGAAATTGCCGACGCCCTCAATCTTTCCCGCGCCGAAGTTCATGGCGTGGTCACGTTCTATCACGATTTCCGCCGTGAGCCGCCGGGCCGCCACGTCATCAAGATCTGCCGCGCCGAGGCTTGCCAATCGATGAGCTGCAACGCGCTGGTCGCCCACGCCAAGAAGACGCTGGGTATCGATTTCCACGAGACCAGCCCTAATCACCGTTTCACCTTGGAACCGGTTTACTGCCTCGGCAACTGCGCCTTGGCGCCTTCCGTCACCATCGATGAAGACGTTCACGGCCGCGTCACGCCCGATCGCTTCGACGATCTGGTGGCGCAATTGGTGAAGGCATGACCACGCGCATTTTCATTCCGCGCGATTCCTCGGCGCTCTCGGTCGGCGCCGAGCAGACGGCCAAAGCCGTCGAGCACGCCGCGGCGGCGCGCAAGCTGGACGTCGCGATCGTGCGCAACGGCTCGCGCGGCATGCTTTGGCTCGAGCCGATGATCGAAGTCGAGACCCCGGCCGGGCGCATCGCCTATGGACCGGTCTCCGCCGCCGACGTCGAAGGCTTGTTCGATGCCGGCCTCGTTTCCGGCGGCAAACACAAACTTCGTCTCGGCAGACCTGAGGAAATTTCCTATTTCAAAAATCAGGAACGCCTGACCTTCGCGCGTTGCGGGATCACCGATCCGCTGTCGCTCGACGATTATCGCGCCCATGACGGGTATCGCGGATTGAAGCGGGCGCTTTCGATGGCGCCGGCGGAAATCGTCAAGGAAGTCACCGAATCCGGGCTTCGCGGCCGCGGCGGTGCGGGCTTCCCCACCGGCATCAAATGGCAGACGGTGATGAACGCGCCGGCGGATCAAAAATACATCGTCTGCAATGCCGACGAAGGCGATTCCGGAACCTTCGCCGACCGCATGATCATGGAAGGCGATCCCTTCGTTCTCATCGAAGGCATGACGATCGCCGGTGTCACCGTTGGTGCGACCCGCGGCTACATCTACCTTCGCTCCGAATATCCCCATGCGTTCGCGATTCTGAACGCTGCCATCGCTGTCGCTTACGAGAAAAATTTCCTCGGCAAGGATATTCAGGGCAGCGGCAAGACCTTCGATCTCGAAGTCCGCCGGGGTGCCGGCGCTTATATCTGCGGCGAGGAAACCTCGCTGCTCGAAAGCCTGGAAGGCAAGCGCGGCGTCATTCGTTACAAGCCGCCGCTTCCCGCGATCAAAGGCTTGTTCGCCAAGCCGACGGTGGTCAACAACGTCATTTCGCTGGCCAGCGTTCCGATCATTCTCGATAAGGGCGGCGCCTATTATCGCGATTTCGGCATGGGCCGGTCCCGCGGCACGCTCACCATCCAGCTCGCCGGCAACATCAAGCACGGCGGCTTGATCGAGAAGGCCTTCGGCATGACGCTCCGCGAACTGATCTACGATTACGGCGGCGGAACGGCAACCGGCCGCCCGGTCCGCGCGGTTCAGGTCGGCGGGCCTTTGGGCGCCTATTTCCCGGAAAAGCTGTTCGACACCGCCCTCGATTACGAAGCCTTCGCGGCGGCGAAGGGCATGTTGGGCCATGGCGGCGTGGTGGTTTTCGACGACACCGTCGATCTCGCCGAACAGGCGCGGTTCTCGATGGAATTCTGCGCCATCGAATCCTGCGGCAAATGCACGCCCTGCCGGATCGGCTCGACCCGCGGGGTCGAAGTCATCGAGCGGATCGTCGCCGGCAAGGAACGCGCGAAAAATCTCGAACTTCTCAACGACCTTTGCGACACGATGTTGAACGGATCGCTGTGTGCGCTCGGCGGGTTGACGCCTTTTCCCGTGCTGAGTGCGCTTGAACATTTTCCCGATGATTTTCACAAACCCGTGGCTGCCGTTGCGGCGGCGGAATAAAGGAGCGGCCCATGCCTCTCATTCATGAACTCGATTACGGTACGCCGGAGCGCAATTCCGGCGCCATGGTCGCGCTGGAGATCGACGGACAGAAAGTCGAGGTCCCGGCCGGAACGTCGCTGATGCGCGCGGCGGCCATGATCGACGCCAAGATCCCGAAGCTCTGCGCCACCGACAGCATGGAGCCTTTCGGCTCCTGCCGCTTGTGTCTGGTCGAGATCGAGGGACGGCGTGGCTTTCCCGCCTCCTGCACGACGCCGGCCGAAGCGGGCATGAAGGTGAAGACCCAATCGCCGAAGCTGGCCAAGCTCCGCCGCAACGTGATGGAGCTCTACATCTCCGATCATCCGCTGGATTGCCTGACTTGCGGCGCCAACGGAAATTGCGAGCTTCAGGACATGGCCGGGGTCGTCGGCTTGCGCGACGTGCGCTACGGCTATGACGGCGCTAACCACCTCCATTCGACCAAGGACGAATCGAACCCCTATTTCACCTTCGATCCCGCCAAGTGCATCGTTTGCTCGCGCTGCGTGCGCGCTTGCGAAGAGGTCCAGGGCACCTTCGCTCTGACCATCGACGGCCGCGGCTTCGCCTCGGTGGTATCGCCCAGCGAGCATCAGCCTTTCCTCGAATCCGAATGCGTGTCTTGCGGCGCCTGCGTTCAGGCTTGCCCGACCGCGACCCTGATCGAGAAATCCGTGCTCGAGAAAGGCCAAGGCGAACATAGCGTCATCACCACCTGCGCCTATTGCGGCGTCGGTTGCACCTTCAAGGCGGAAATGCAGGGAACGGAAGTCGTCCGCATGGTGCCCTTCAAGGACGGTAAGGCCAATCACGGGCATTCCTGCGTCAAGGGCCGCTTCGCTTGGGGCTATGCGACGCATGCCGATCGCATCACCAAGCCGATGATCCGCAAGAAGATCACCGATCCGTGGCAGGAAGTTTCCTGGGAGGAAGCGATCGCCTATACGGCCTCGGAGTTCAAGCGCATTCAGGCCCAATACGGCCGCGAAGCGATCGGCGCCATCACCTCGTCGCGCTGCACGAACGAAGAAACCTATCTGGTGCAAAAGCTCGTCCGCGCCGCATTCAAGAACAACAATGTCGATACCTGCGCCCGCGTCTGCCATTCGCCGACCGGCTATGGCCTCAAGAACACGTTGGGCGAATCCGCCGGCACGCAGGATTTCGATTCGGTGCTGGAATCGGACGTGATCTTGGTTATCGGCGCCAATCCGACCGATGCGCATCCCGTGTTCGCCTCGCGCATGAAGCGGCGCATCATCGACGGCGGCGCGCGGTTGATCGTTGCCGATCCGCGACAGATTGATCTCGTCAAGTCGCCCCATGTGAAGGCGGATTATCATCTTCAGTTGAAGCCCGGCAGCAATGTCGCGTTCATCAACGCCATCGCCCACGTCGTCGTCACCGAAGGTTTGACGAATGAGCGCTTCATTGCCGAGCGCTGCGAAGGCGATGCCTTCAAGGCCTGGCGCGATTTCATCGTCCAGGACAAGCATTCGCCGGAGCGCACCGAATCCATCACCGGCGTTCCGGCGGCGCAGGTTCGGGGTGCTGCCAGGCTCTATGCGACCGCCGGCAACGCCGCGATCTATTACGGCCTCGGCGTTACCGAGCACGCCCAAGGCTCGACCATGGTGATCGGCATGGCCAATCTCGCCATGGCGACCGGGAATATCGGGCGGAACGGTGTCGGCATCAACCCGCTGCGCGGGCAGAACAACGTCCAGGGCTCCTGCGACATGGGGTCGTTCCCCCACGAGTTCAGCGGCTATCGCCATGTGTCCGATACGGCGACCCGCGAAGCGTTCGAAGCGCTGTGGAATACCAAGCTCGATTCCGAACCCGGCTACCGCATTCCCAATATGATCGACGGGGCCTTGGGCGGCGGGTTCATGGGCCTTTACGTTCAGGGCGAAGACATCGCCCAATCCGATCCGAACGTTCAGCACATCATCGCCGGCCTCAGCGCCATGGAATGCGTGGTGGTCCACGACCTGTTCCTGAACGAGACCGCCAATTTCGCCCATATCTTCCTGCCGGGTTCGTCCTTCCTCGAGAAGGACGGCACCTTCACCAACGCCGAACGGCGTATCGGCCGCGTGCGCAAAGCCATGCCGCCGCTCGCCAAATACGCGGATTGGGAAGTGACGCAGTTGATTTCCAATGCCATGGGCTATCCGATGAATTATTCCCATCCGTCGGAGATCATGGACGAGATCGCCCGGATGACGCCGACCTTCACCCATGTGAGCTATGCTAAACTCGACGAGATGGGCAGCATTCAGTGGCCGTGCAACGATGCGGCGCCGGACGGAACGCCGATCATGCACGTCAAGGAATTCGTGCGCGGCAAGGGCCAGTTCATGATCACCGAATACGTGCCCACGGACGAGAAGACCTCGGCGCGCTTCCCGCTGATCCTGACCACGGGCCGTATCCTCGCCCATTACAATGTGGGCGCGCAGACCCGGCGGACCGAGAACAGCACCTGGCACGAAGAAGACGTGCTGGAGATCCATCCCCACGATGCCGAACAGCGCGGGATCCGCGACGGCGAATGGGTTTCGATCGGCAGCCGGTCCGGCGACATTGCGTTGCGGGCCAAGATTTCGCCGCGCATGCAGCCGGGAGTCGTCTACACGACGTTCCATCATCCGATGTCGGGTACCAATGTGCTGACCACCGAAGCCTCCGACTGGGCGACCAATTGCCCCGAATACAAGGTCATCGCGGTTCAAGTCCGGCCGACCAATCATCCGTCCGAATGGCAGGAGGAATACCGCGAGCTTCGTGCTCAGGCGCAGCGGATCGCATCGGCGGGAGCCGCGGCGGAATAACCGGTATCGCCGCATATGGGATTTAAGGCGATGAGCCATCCGCTTTATACGACCGTCGGGGCGCAGCGCTTTGCGGGCGGCGAGGCGGCGGAAACGTTGTCCGTCGTCGCCGAAGAGACGCCGGTCGCCCTCGTCTATAACGGCGTGTCCCACGCCGTAATGATGGCCACACCGTCCGATATCGAAGATTTCGCCCTCGGCTTCAGCCTGACCGAGGGCATCCTGGAAAACCGCGGCGAATTGCTCGACTTCGAAGCATCGCCGGTCGAAGGCGGCATCGAAGCCCGCCTGACCATCTCCGCGCGGCGCTTCGCGACCCTTTCGGAGCGCCACCGCAATCTCGAAGGCCGGACCGGCTGCGGGCTTTGCGGGGTCGACAGCCTGAAACAGGCGATCCAGCCGATACGGCCGGTCCACTCATCCTTCCGCATTTCCCCGGCAGCGATCTCCAAAGCCCTGGCCGCCCTTCCCGAACAGCAGCTGATCAATCGCTTGACCCGCTCGATTCACGCCGCGGCTTTTGTCGATGCCGAGGGCGCCATCCAATTGGTCCGCGAAGACGTCGGCCGGCACAACGCTTTGGACAAGCTCATCGGCGCGATCGCCTTACGGCGGCTCGATCCGTCCCAGGGTTTCGCGCTGCTGACCAGCCGGTGCAGCTTCGAGCTCGTGCAGAAATCGATGATGGTCGGCATCCCGATGGTCGCTGCTATTTCGGCCCCGACCGCGCTGGCGGTGCGGCTTGCCGAGGAATCCGGGATCACCGTCATTGCGGTCGCGCGGCCCGACAGTTTTGTTGTTTTTACCCACGCCGAGCGCGTGCACGCCGAAAAAGGAGCCACCCGTGTTTGTGCCTGAACGCCTGGTCTCGATGGCCAACCAGATTTCGCATTTCTTCGCCGGTTATCCGCAGCCGGCGGCGATCGACGGAGTCGCCAATCACATCCGGCGTTTCTGGAGCCCGCAAATGCGTGCGGATATTTTTGCCCATATCGATGCCGAAGGCGGCAAGGATCTGGACGCCCTGGCCCTCGAAGCCCTCGAGAAGCTGCGCCGTAAGAGCTGAAAATTCCGGGGCGGTGACGCCCCCATGAGCCAATACGGTTACGATGGGGTGCGGTTACGCCGCCCGCACTTCCCGCAAAAATTCCTCGACCTGAGCCTTGAGAGTCTCGCCATTTTGCGAGAGTTGTTCGATCGAGGCGAGGACCTGCTTGACGGCATCGCCCGTGTCTTCCGCCGCCTCTCTGACTCCCGCGATATTCGTCGAGACCTCGCCGGTGCCTTGCGCCGCCTGATGAACATTGCGGGCGATTTCATTGGTGGCGCTGCCTTGCTCTTCCACCGCTGAGGCGATCGCGGTGGCGATGCCGTTGACCCGCTCGATCGTCTCAGTGATCGCCTGGATTTCGCGAGCGGATTCCCGGGTGGCGTCCTGAATCGTCTTGATTTGCAGGCCGACTTCCTCGGTCGCTCTCGCGGTCTGAGTCGCGAGATTCTTGACCTCGGAGGCGACCACCGCGAAGCCCTTGCCGGCTTCGCCCGCGCGCGCGGCTTCGATCGTGGCATTGAGGGCGAGTAGATTGGTTTGCCCCGCAATGTCGCTGATAAGCTGCACGACGTCGCCGATCTTCTGAACCGCCGTATTCAAGCTCTGCACCTTGTCGTTGGCGTTGGCCGCCTGAACCACCGCGTCGCCGACGATACGCGTCGACTCGGTAACTTGACCGCCGATTTCGCTGATTGAGGCACTCAACTCTTCGGTCGCCGCCGCCACCGTCTGGACGTTCTGGGTCGCGCTTTCCGAGGCCGTGGCCACCATCGCCGAGCGCTGAGCGGTCTCCTCGGAAATCACCGACATCGCCTGCGCCGTTTGCTGGAGCTCCGCTACCGCGGCGCCCAGAGCCTTTACCACATTGCCGACCGATTTCTGGAAGACGTCGACGCTCGCTTCGATATGTTTCGTGCGCTCGGCCTGCTGCCGCTGCTGGTGCTGTTGTTCTTCGCGCAAGCGGCCGGCTTCGATGGTCCGGTCCTTGAAGATCTGGACGGTCTTGGCCATGGCGCCGATCTCATTGTGGCTGTCCGTGCCTGGAATCTCGGTACTGGTGTCGCCTCCGGCCAATTGTTCCATCGCCTTGGTCATGGCGCCGATGGGCCGAACGACGGAGCGCGCGGTAATGAACGCTATAACGCCGGCGATCAGGACCAATGCGGAAACGATGGCGAGCCGCGTGAAGAGAGTATTGTAGAAGCCGTTGATCCGGATCTGGAGCAACCGGCTGAGCTCATCATCACCGGTATCGAGGAGGGAATGGGCCGCCGCGATGACGTCGCCCGTCGCCGTTCCAATCGCCACAGCGTCGCCGGCCTTCGCCGCCGCAACCAGTTTATCATTCGCCCCGGCAAGGGCGTTCCGCAAATCGCCGAGAGATTTTTTCAGCGACCCGTCGGGATTTCCCGCAATCGCCTTGTCGATGCCGGTCACCAAATTGCCGGCGGCGGTCGCCATGGCGGCGGTCGCCACCGCCAGCGGCACCTGTTGATCGGAATCCGATTGCTTGAGCGCCGCACCCACCGCGCGCAAATCCAGGCCCCTTAAGACCACGTTCGGGATTTGAATGGCGAGGGAATCCATCAGGTAATGGCTGTCCAGATCGGGATCCAGCGACAGGTTCGATTTGTCGGCAACGGCGGCAATCAACCCCGTTGCCTGATCGATGGCGGATCCGGGATCGCCATTTGCCTGCAAGCCGCGGGCCTGCGACACCGCGCCTGACACTTGCTCTCCGACGTCGAAGCTCTTTGCAAGTTCGTGGCTGGTTTGATCGAGGGCGTCGGCCTGTTTTTGGACTTCGGCGCTATCGACGCTCGGCGCCGCAAGCGCCGTCAAAAGGGCGTGGGTGGGTTTCAAATAACGGACGCCATCGACCTCGAACGCCGAAAAATTGACGATATCCAATCTCTCATCGATGAAAAAATGAACGAGCAATATCAGGGGCAACAGAAAGGCCGTCGCCAACCCTCCGACCTTCACGGAAAGCGACAGGTCGCGAATCTTCGACAACACCATGGTAACTCCCGAATTCCAATTGCTGGCTGCGGCGTGCCCCTCTCCGGAGGGCCTTCACCACAACATGTATAAACTATGCGTCTTAACGTTTATCAAAGGCCTATAATTCCTATATGAAGGCCTATTATCGAATGGTTAAGCCACGCCAAATCGGGCAGCCCAGAAGGCCGAATCCATGGCTCTCCCGGCCGAGGAACCCGTCCGTCGAGGACCGGGAATTGCCCTTGAATCCGGCCTCCGGCGGCACCTTTTTGAGAGCTGAACGGAAAGACCACGCCGGAAAAGGACAGAAAGCGGATGACCGGAACTATCAGAGAGCGCGGTGACTACAGGTCGCGGTTGCGGCACGCGCTGATTGTCGGGGTGGGCACGTTCGTCCTCTCCCTGGTCGGAATTGGCGCCTATGCCTATTTCGGCCTCGATAGCCTCGATCTCAGCATCAACGGCTATATCGCGCTGACGCTCGGCATTGTCGGCACCGCAGCACTCGGTTCAGCGCTGATGGCGCTCGTGTTCTTCAGCGACCGTTCGGGTATCGACGACGACGCCTCCGCGGCGAGCAAGCGGCGCCGCTAGGGCGTTTTCGCCTTCGTGCTTTCGCCGTTATCGCCCTTGAGCTGATCGCCTGCCGGCAGATCGACCGCCGTCCAGCCGCCGCCCAGCGCCTGAATTAAAGCGACATTCGCCGCCAAGCGGGTCTGTTGGATAGTAAGCAAGCTCTGCTTGTTGCTCAGCGCGGTGGCTTGCGCCGTCACCACGCTCGTATAGGCGACCGTCCCGGCCTTGTAATCGTTGAGCGTCAAGCGCTCGGATTCCTCGGCCGCTTTGACGGCGCCTTCTTGAACCTGCGCCTGTTGAGCCAGAATTCGCAAATTCGAAAGTTCGTCTTCGACTTGCTGGAATCCGCTGAGCACGGTCTGGCGATAATCGGCGACCGTTTGATCGTAAGCGGCCTTCGCCGCCTCGACTTGCGCCTCGCGAAGGCCGCCGTTGAAAATAGTTTCGGCAAGCTGCGGCCCGAGCGCCCAAACCGCGTTCGACGCCTGGACCAGTGTGCCCAGCACCGGGCCGGCAAAGCCGTAGGAAGCGCTCAGCGTCAGGTCCGGATAGTAGGCGGCGATAGCGACGCCGATTTGCGCATTGGCCGCGGCGACCCGCCGCTCTGCAGCCGCGATATCGGGCCGCCGCTCCAGCAATGTCGACGGCACGCCCGCCGGCACCTCCGGAACGCCGGATTTGAATGGCTCCGGCGCGATCGAAAACTCCGCCGGCGGCTTTCCGATCAGCACCGCGATCGCATGTTCGAGTTGCGCCCGCTGGACGCCGACGGCAATCGCCTGGGCCCTTGTGGTTTCGACCTGGGTCTGCGCCTGGGCGACGTCGGATTTGGCGGCGACCCCCGCACGATAGCGATTCTGGGTGATTTCCAGCGATTTTTGAAACGCTTCGACCGTCGCATTCAGGAGACGCATCTGTTCATCATCGATGCGAAGCGAGAAATAGTCGGAGGCGAGCTCGGCCTCGAAGGACAGCCGGGCCGAGGCGAGATCGGCGGCGCTTGCCTGGGCGCTCGCTTCATTGCTTTCGACTCCGCGCCGGATCCGGCCCCACAGATCGAGATCCCAGCTCGCCGTAGCCGTCAGATCGTATTGGGTTTGGGCGCGGGAGGCGGAGGTCCTGCCGCCCGAGCTTGACCCGCCGCCCTGTCCGGACCGTTGGACGGAGGCGTTCGCTCCCAGCACCGGGAAATATCCGGCGCGCGCCTCGCTCACCAACGCCCGCGCCTGGCGGAACGCCGCTTCCGAGGCTTTCAGATTTTGATTCGAAATCTCGACCTGCGATTCGATTCCATCGAGCACCGGATCGCTGTAGATCGACCACCAAGCGCCGCGATTTGCCGCATCCTTCGGTTCGGCCGGTTTCCAGCCTTCGGTTTTCACCGCAGCCTCGCTCGATTCCTTATAGGCGGGAGGGCTTGCCGCCGCCGGCTTTTGATAATCGGGGCCGACTTCGCAGGCGGAAAGCAGCAGACAAGCCGCCACCACCGGTGCATATCGATTCGCCTCATGCGCCATGGGACGCCCCCGAGCCGGCCCCCGAACCAACAAGTCGCGCCGGGCCGCCGTGGCGCGAACGCTCATGCCACAACCGGAGCCGATCGAGATAGAGATAGATCACCGGCGTCGTGTACAGAGTGAGCATCTGGCTCAGGATCAAGCCGCCGACGATCGCGATGCCGAGCGGCTGGCGCAACTCTCCCCCCTCGCCCATATCCAAGGCCAGCGGCAGCGCGCCGAACAAGGCCGCCATCGTCGTCATCATGATCGGCCTGAATCGCAACACACAGGCCTGATAAATGGCGTCGCGGGAGGACAGTCCCTGATTGCGTTCGGCATCGAGCGCAAAATCGATCATCATGATCGCGTTCTTCTTGACGATGCCAATGAGGAGAATCACGCCGATCAGCGCGATGATGTCGAACTCGGTATTCCACAACAAAAGTGCCAGGATCGCGCCGACCCCCGCCGAGGGCAGGGTCGAGAGAATCGTGATCGGGTGGATGTAACTCTCATAGAGGATACCGAGCACGATATAGACCGCCGCCAAGGCGGCCAGAATCAGGAACGGCTCATTGGCCAATGAATCCTGGAACATTTTCGCGGCACCCTGGAAGCTTCCCTGAATCGTCGACGGCACGCCGAGATCGTTCATCGTCTGATTGATGACCTTCGTCGCATCGCTCAGGGATTTTCCGGGAGCCAGATTGAACGAGATCGTGCTGGCGACGAACAAGCCGTGGTGGTTGACGGCGAGCGGCGTATTGCCGGGCCCAAAGCGGGTGAATGCCGACAGCGGAACCATGGTTTCTTCGCGGGTGGAAACCGCGGCACCGGTCGATGCGTTCGCATGGCCGGTGCTTCCCACTGAATTGGCGTTGAGATTGCGCACGGCCTGGGTATCCGGGCTTGCCGCCGCCGCCGAAGCCGAATTCGAATTGGCGGTCGCCGCGACCGTTCCCGAAATCGCGTTCGTGCCCTGGGTTCCGCCAATCGAGCCGCCGGAGGTGCTGACATAAATATCTTTCAGCGAATCCGGGCTCTGCCAAAACTCAGGCGCCACTTCCATCACCACGTGATACTGATTCAGCGGATTGTAGATGGTCGACACCTGGCGCTGGCCGAAGGCGTCATACAGTGTGTTGTCGATCTGGCTCGCGGTGATGCCGAGGCGCTTGGCGGTTGCGCGGTCGATGGTGACATCCGTCTCCAGCCCCTTCTGCTGCTGGTCGCTATTGACGTCGGTGAGATCCGGAAGTTTCTGCAAAGCCTCGGTGATTTTCGGCGTCCATTCGTAGAGCTCATTCAAATCATCGCCCTGGAGCGTGAATTGATATTGCGCGTTGCTCTGCCGCCCGCCGATATGGATATCCTGCACCGATTGCAGGAAGAGCGTGGCGCCCGGCACGCTCGAAAGCTCGCGCCGCAACCGGGCGTTCACCGCGTCCGCCGAGATTTTCCGTTGGGATCGGTCTTTCAATCCGACGAACACGAATCCGGAATTGGTCTGGCCGCCGCCGGTGAAACCCGCGGCACCGTCCACCGCCTTGTCCTTGGCGACGATGGACATGAATTGCGTCAGTTTCTGCTGCATCAATTGGAACGAAATGCTTTGATCGGCCTGGATCCCACCGACCAGCCTTCCCGTATCCTGCTGCGGGAAAAATCCTTTCGGAACAATGATGTAGAGATAGACATTCAGGCCCAGCGTCGCGAGCAGGACGATCAGGGTAAGGAACGGATGGCGCAGCGCGGCGCCGAGCGATCGCGCATAGCCGCGGCGCCAGGCATCGAAGGCGCGCCCGCTTGCCCGATAGAGCCAGCCGCCGCCTTCCGGCTCCGATTTAAGCAGGCGCGCGCACATCATCGGCGTCGTCGTCAGCGACAGAACCAACGAGACCATCACCGCGATCGACAAAGTCATGGCGAATTCGCGGAACAAGCGCCCGACGATCCCGCCCATCAGCAGAATTGGAATGAACACGGCGATCAGCGAGGTGCTCATCGACAACACGGTGAAACCGACCTCGCGAGCGCCGAGCAAAGCCGCTTTAAATCGCGGCACGCCCGCTTCGATGTGCCGCGTGACGTTTTCCAGAACCACGATCGCATCGTCGACGACAAAGCCGGTCGCCACCGTCAGCGCCATCAACGACAGATTATCGAGGCTGTAGCCCAGGAGATACATCATCGCAAGCGTGCCGATAAGAGAGACCAGGACCGCGACGCTGGGAATCAGGGTCGCCCGCCAATTGCGCAAGAATATGAAGCTGACCATCATCACCAGCGCCACCGAAAGTAACAGCGTGAACTCGATATGGCTCAGCGATCGGCGAATCGTGGTCGAGCGATCCGAGGCGATTTTAATGTCGATGGCCGCCGGGATCGACGCCTGCAGCTGGGGCAGCAGCGCTTTCACTCGGTCGACGGTCTCGATGATATTGGCGCCGGGCTGGCGATAGAGAATGATCAGAATCGACGGCTTGCCGTTGAAGAGCCCGGCATTTCGGATGTTCTCGACCGAATCGGTCACCTCGGCGACGTCCGACAGACGGACCGCAGCACCGCCGCGATAGGCAATCACCAGCGAACGGTATTCATTGGCGCGGCGTGCCTGATCGTTGGTGTAAATCTGGAATCGCTCGTCACCTTCCTCAATGACGCCCTTGGGGCTGTGTGCGTTGGCGGCACCCAATGCGGCGCGTACGTCTTCCAATCCGATCCCGTATTTAAACAGCGCCCGGGGATTGAGTTCGACCCGCACCGCCGGCAGCGAGCTTCCGCCGACATTGACCTGGCCGATGCCCTTAACTTGGGAAAGCTTCTGTTCAAGCACGGTCGTCGCCGCATCATAAATTTGGCCCGGACTCAAGGTGTCGGAATTGAGCACCAAGAGCAGAATTGGCGCGTCGGCGGGATTAACCTTGCGATAGGTCGGATTGCTGCGCAGGCTTGCCGGCAGATCCGCGCGCGCGGCATTGATGGCCGCCTGAACGTCCCGCGCCGCCCCATCGATGTCGCGGTCCAGGCCGAATTGCAGGGTGATCCGGGTGTTGCCGCCCGTGCTTTGCGACGTCATCTCGGTGACATCGGCGATTTGGCCAAGATGCCGTTCCAGAGGCGTCGCAACGCTCGTGGCCACCACTTCCGGGCTTGCCCCCGGCAACGTCGCCTGCACTGAGATCGTCGGGAAATCGACCTGAGGCAGCGGCGCCACCGGCAGATGGAAGAACGCGACCGCGCCGGCGAGCGCGATGCCGAAGGTCAGCAGCGTTGTTGCAACCGGACGGCGGATGAAGGGCTCGGACAGATTCACGATACCGGGCCTCCGGCACCACTTTCGCCCGTCTCCGTCTCGAATCCACCAAGGCGCGTCGCCAGGCGATCGAAATAGAGATAGATCACCGGCGTCGTGAACAGAGTCAGCATCTGGCTGACGATGAGCCCGCCCACGATGGTAATGCCGAGAGGATGACGGAGTTCCGAACCGACGCCGCTGCCGACCATCAAAGGCAAGGCGCCGAGCAAGGCCGCCATCGTGGTCATCAATATGGGTCTGAGACGCAGCAGACAGGCCTGATGGATGGCCTCGCGCGGAGACTTGCCTTCATGCCGTTCGGCTTCGAGCGCGAAGTCGATCATCATGATCGCGTTCTTCTTGACGATGCCGATCAACAGCACGATGCCGATGATGGCGATGATGCCGAGATCGTTTCCCGAAACCATCAAGGCGAGTAATGCGCCCACACCCGCCGAAGGCAAGGTCGACAGAATCGTTATTGGGTGGATGAAGCTTTCATAGAGGATGCCGAGAACGATGTAGACGGTCACCACCGCCGCCAGAATCAAGAATAGCTCGTTTTGAAGAGCGGCCTGGAAAGCCAGCGCCGCGCCCTGAAATCCGGTGATCACGCTTTTCGGCAAGTCGATTTCCTGCTGCGCCTGGCGAATTGCCGTCACCGCGGCGCCGAGCGAAATATTGGGCGCGAGATTGAACGAGAGGGTGGCGGCCGGGAATTGGCCCAGATGATTGATCTGCAGGGGTGCTGTCTGTTCCGTCACATGGGCGATCGCCGATAGCGGCACCTGGCCGCCGGAAGCGGTTGCCGACGGCAGATAGATCGAGCTCAGCGATTGCAGGGAGTTCTGGAGCGCCGGATCGGCCTCCAGAATCACCCGGTACTGATTCGATTGGGTGAAGATCGTCGAAATGATCCGCTGGCCGAAGGCATCGTAAAGCGCGTTATCGACGGTGGCCGGAGTGATGCCGAAGCGCGCGGCGGTATCGCGATCGACCGCGATATAGGCGGACAAACCCTGCTCCCCGATATCGCTGGCGATATCTTCGAGCTCCGGCAACTGGCCGAGTTTGTCGACCAGCTTCGGAACCCAGGCCGCAAGCTCGTCGGGGTCGGCATCTTCGAGAACGAAGCGGTATTGGGTACGGCTGACCGTCGCGTCGATCGTCAGATCCTGAACCGGCTGCAGATAAATCGAGATGCCGGACAATTGCGCCGTTTCGCGGTTCAAGCGCCGGATGATCGCGCTCACATCCGAACTCCGCTGGTCATGAGCTTTCAGATTGATGAGCAGCCGGCCGGTATTCAGCGTGGTATTGGTGCCGTCGACGCCGATGAAGGACGACAGGCTTTCGACGTCCGGGTCTTTTAGAATTTCAGCCGCCAAGGCCTGCTGGCGCTCCGCCATCGCCGCATAGGAAATCGACGGCGAGGCGTGGGAAATGCCGAGGATCAAGCCGGTATCCTGGACCGGGAAAAATCCTTTCGGGATTTCGATATAGAGAAAGGCGGTGAGCGCCAGGGTCCCGATAGCGACCAGCAATGTCGGGAATTGGCGGTCGAGCACCCAGCCCAACATCCGGTCATAGCCGCGGACGAGGGATTCGAACCACCGCCTGTTCCATCGCTCGAACCATCCTTCCTGGGCCTCGCTGCGGCGGCGCAGCAGCTTGCCGCACAACATCGGCACCAGGGTCAGAGATACCACCGCCGAAATCAGGATGGTCACCGCCAGCGTGATCGCGAATTCGCGGAACAGGCGCCCGACCACGTCGCCCATGAATAGCAGCGGGATCAAAACCGCGAGCAGCGAGACCGTCAGCGATACGATCGTGAAACCGATCTGCTTCGAACCCTTCAGGGCCGCCTGAAGCGGCGGTTCGCCTTCTTCGACGTAGCGGGCGATGTTCTCGATCATCACGATGGCATCGTCGACGACGAAGCCGGTCGCAATCGTCAGCGCCATCAGCGACAGATTGTTGAGGCTGAATCCGAGCAGATACATGGCACCAAACGTGCCGACCAACGAGATCGGAACCGAAAGGCTCGGGATGACGGTCGCCGGAAGATTGCGCAAGAAAAGGAATATCACCATCACCACGAGGACGACGGCGAGCCCCAGCTCGAATTCAACATCCCGAACCGAAGCGCGGATGGTGACGGTGCGGTCGGTCAAGACGTGGACATCGATGGCCGCCGGAAGCGCGCTTTGAAGCGAAGGAAGAAGTGCTTGGACCTGCTGCACGACCTGAATCACGTTGGCGCCGGGCTGGCGCTGGATATTGAGCAGCACCGCCGGCGTGAGATTCATCCAGGCGGCGAGTTTGTTGTTCTCGACGCTTTCGGCGACGTCGGCAACGTCGGAAAGCCGGACCGGCGCGCCGCTCTTATAGGCGATCACCAGATCCCGGTAAGCATCCGGGCTTTGCAGCTGATCGTTCGCGTTGATGGTATAGGCGCGGGTCGGGCCGTCGAAATTCCCCTTCGGCGTATTGACGTTCGAATTGGCGATGGTGGTCCGTAAATCGTCGATGTTGAGGCCGTAGGCGGCCAAGGCGCGGGGATTGGCCTGAATCCGGACGGCGGGGCGCTGGCCGCCGCTGATGCTGACCAGGCCGACGCCGGGAAGCTGGGAAATCTTTTGCGCCACGCGCGTATCGGCGAGATCCTCGATGTCCCGTAGCGGCAAAGTCTTCGAGGTCAGCGCCAGAGTCATGATCGGCGCATCGGCGGGATTGACCTTGGCGTAGATCGGCGGTGCCGGCAGATCGGAAGGAAGCAGGTTTCCGGCGGCGTTGATCGCGGCCTGGACCTCCTGCTCGGCGACATCGAGGCTGATGTCCAGGCTGAATTGCAGGGTGATGACGGAAGCACCCGCCGAGCTGGTGGACGACATTTGAATGAGGCTCGGCATTTCGCCGAATTGGCGCTCCAGGGGCGCCGTGATCGACGACGTCATCACGTCGGGGCTGGCCCCGGGGTAAAAGGTCTGGACTTGAATGGTCGGGTAATCGACCTCCGGCAGGGCCGACAAAGGCAAAAACCGGTAGGCGAGCCCGCCCACCAGCAAAATCGCCACCATGAGGAGCGAGGTGGCGACGGGACGCAGAATGAATATGCGGGAGGGATTCACCGCTAGGATCTCTTCGCCGCGAGTCGGCGCCTCATTGACTCGGCCGACGCCGCTGTTCGGGCTTTTGCTCGCCGGCGGCGGGTGATTCTACGCCATTAGTAGCGGGGGCTTCGGTCGCGGCCTTGTCCGGCGTTTGTGCGCCGCTATCCGCGGGCGCGCTCGCTGACGCCGCGGAACTTTTGCGGAGCTCAATCTTGCTGCCTTCGCGGAGCTTGTCGGCACCGTCGACCACCACCTTGTCGCCGGGGGCCAATCCGTCGAGAACTTGGATGCGTTCGCCGTCTCGGACACCGAGCTTGACCGGCCGCACGCTCACCGTGTCGTCGGCATTGACGATGTAAACGAAGGCGCCGGGGGCGCCGCGCTGAACGGCGGAATAGGGCATGACAGCGGCGTCATGCACGGTATCGACCAGGAGCCTGATGTTGACGAATTGGTTCGGGAACAGGCTTTCGTCCTGATTCGCAAATTCCGATTTCAGCTTCACCGTGCCGGTCGTCGGGTCGACGGCGTTGTCGGTGGTCAAAACCTTCCCGGTCGCCAGCTGGGTCGTGTTGCTGCGGTCATAGGCGATCACGTCGAGGGTTGCCCCGGCGCGCAGGCGCTTGGTAATCGCCGGTAAATTGTCCTCGGGAACCGTGAACACGACGGCGATCGGCTGCATCTCGGTCAAAACCACGAGGCCGTTCGGATCGCTGACCTGGACGTAATTCCCCTCGTCGACCTGCCGCAGTCCGACACGGCCATTGATCGGCGCCACAACGTTGCAATAGGCGATGTTGAGCTTGGCGTTGTCGACCTGCCCCTGATCAATCATCACCGCGCCCTGATATTGGCGGACCAGATATTCCTGGGTGTCGAGCTGCTGCTTGGCGATCGAATCTTGGGCCACCAGGGTTTGATAGCGGCCAAGATCGACCTGCGCGTTCTTGAGCAGCGCCTGGTCTTTCGCCAATTGCCCCTGGGCCTGGGCCAAGACGTATTCGTAGGGGCGCGAATCGATCTGCGCCAGCAGATCGCCCTGCTTGACTTCCTGGCCCTCCTTGAAGGCGATATGCATGAGGCGGCCATTGATCTGAGTCTTGACCGCGACGGTGGAAAGCGGCGTGACCGTGCCGAGTTCATCGAGGACGATGTTGACGTCGCCCTTCTCGACGGTGGCGGCGGCGATCGGCATGGGACCGGCATTGGCGAAGCGGCCGGTCTGCACGGCAGGCGCCGGCTTGGAATGAACCCACCACACAACGGCGCCGATCAGGGCGGCAACGATCAAAAACCAAAACCCACGCCAAAGCCACCGGCCTCGGCGCGGCTGTTCATAGGAACCGAGGCGATAGTCCTTTTTTGGGCTGACGTCGTTCATGACCGGCCGCAATTAATCATCGCCTATTTTCCAAAAAAGAGGCCGCGCTCAGAAGCCCCGGAGGTCCCCTGGCGGCCGGTTACTGTCGGAAACGATTTATCCCAATCACTTTCCACGCCGCTCGAGCTCCGGTCCTGCGCGGAAAAGCGCAATTTTTTCATCCCGGTAGCGGCCCCGATAAATCGGATCACCAATAAAATTATATAATATTTACAGATGTTTATATACCCGCGAGTGGATTGAATACAGGGGGTGCAGACGGCTATACCCCCTTAAATTCCGCGCGATATTGGACGATTCCGCGGAGCGTCGGATAACGGTATGAACGCTTGCTGGGGAAGGCGCGGGATGGCCGAGCAAGTCAGCATAACGTGTTGCATTGCGGGCGGCGGGCCCGCCGGGATGATGCTGGGCTTCCTCCTGGCGCGCGCTGGCATCGATGTCCTGGTCCTCGAAAAGCATCGCGACTTCCTCCGGGATTTCCGCGGCGACACGATTCACCCCTCGACCCTGGACGTCATCGACGAGCTTGAACTTCTTCCCGAATTTCTCCGGCTTCCTCACCAAGAAGTCGCCGAGCTTGCGGTGCGAATCGGCGACGAGACGATGACGATCGCGGATTTCCGCCACCTGCCGACCCGTTGCAAGTTTATCGCCCTCATGCCGCAATGGGATTTCCTGAATTTCCTCGCCAAACAAGCGGCGCGACATCCGGCGTTCAAACTGCGGATGTCGGCGGAAGTCACGGATCTGGTCGTCGAGAATGGCCGGATCGTCGGCCTTCGGGCGATGACCGAGCAAGGATCGCTGGCGGTTCGCGCGGCCCTCGTCATCGCCGCCGATGGCCGGAATTCAATCGTACGGCAAAAGTCGGGACTGCCGATCGAAGAATTGGGCGCGCCCATGGATGTTCTCTGGTTCGCGCTATCGCGTCATCCCGGCGATTCCAGCGCAACGGCCGGCCGGTTCGACGCCGGGCAGATTTTTGTTCTGATCAATCGCGGCGATCACTGGCAATGCGGTCTGGTTATTCCCAAAGGGGCCTACGCTCCGATCAAGGGCGCCGGATTGCCGGCTTTCCGGGCCCGAGTCGCGGCCCTGACATCCTTCGGCGATAATCGTGCCGACGAACTCAAAGATTGGGATCAGATCAAGTTATTGATGGTTCGGGTGGATCGGCTGACCGAATGGTCCAAGCCCGGATTGCTCTGTATCGGCGATGCCGCCCACGCCATGTCGCCGGTGGGGGGCGTCGGCATCAATCTTGCCATTCAAGACGCGGTGGCGGCGGCCAACCTTTTGGCCCGCCCACTTGCCCGGGGCGAGCTCAGCACGGATCATTTACGGCGCGTCCAACAACGGCGGATGTTTCCGACCCGCGTCACTCAGCGGCTGCAAGTTCTCATGCAGGAACGGATCATCACCAATGTTTTACGCAGGCGCAGCGGCAAGCTCACGGTGCCGTTCATGCTCCGGCTGTTCAGTTATGTCCCGGCGTTGCGCCGGATTCCGGCCCGCCTCATCGGGGTCGGGATTCGTCCTGAACACGTCAAGACCCCTGACCGAACGGATCCCCGGTGAGCCCGGGAATACGGTTGAGGCGTCGCCAAGAGGGGAACGCCGAACTCAACAACTGCGGCAATAGGCACCGCTAGGAAATAAAACACGCTGCGTTGCACCGTCCAAAGGTGAGGCCCAAACAGGGCTTGAAATCGGCTTATTTCTAGGCCTTCGAGACGGCCGCGGCTTTTTCGCCCTCGGCCAATTTGGCCCGCAACGGCTCAAGCAATCTTTAGAATGGCTGCAATTCCATCCTCGAAACCGTGCCGGTACGGCTGGCGGAAGGCGCCGGGAGCCTCGATTTAACGGCCCTAAATTGGTCATCGGGCCCAGCCACGCATGGACTTGTACGTTTGGGCCAATTATGATTGTTTCTCCGACTTCATTCATTGCACCATTCAGGGGGAGCCCATCACATGGCGGCCGGTTCAGACAAACAGCTAACTGTAACCCTTAAGCACATCGCCGCGGCGATCGCCGAGTCTCACGAAATTCCGAAGAAGCAGGCGGAAGCCTTGCTGAATGACACGATTGATCTCTTCACCAAGAACTTGAAGAAGGGCAATCGGATCCGCATCGCCGGCTTCGGCGTCCTCCAAGTGAGGAAGCGCGCCGCTCGCATGGGCCGCAATCCGGCCACCGGCGAAGCGATCAAGATCAAGGCGAGCAAGAAAGTCGCCTTCCGCGCCGCCAAGGAACTCAAGGAAGCGGTCTAACGCTCCGGCCCGAAAGGGCAGTCCTTACACCAGGATCGGAACCCGCCTATGCCCCTCGGGCATGGGCGGGCAATCCCCTCAAATTCGCTGTTCATGTCGCCGATTTTGCACCGCCCAGGGCCACGCCCCGGACGCACTAGCCGTCATCCCTCCGCCGCCCTGCAACGGGAAAACCGCTAAACTTCAAGCGCCGTATCGGGCTTCTGCCGCCAATAGGCCAGCATGTCGTCGATGGTCTGGTCGAGGGAAATTCCCTGCTGCCAGCCCGTCGCCAGTTTCATCTTGGTGCAATCGCCCCAGATGATCGGCTCGTCGGTCGGGCGAAGTAGCTTCGGGTCGACCTGCGGCTCGATATTCTTGCGGGTCGAGCGCGCCAGGATTCGAGACACCGAGCCGTTCCGTGCAGGGATGCGTCCCTGTTCGATCGGCCCTCGACCGCCCAAAAGCGCATCGCAAGCGGGATTACGACGGCCGAGTTTGAGAATATAATGGTGCTTATTAAAGCGAACGCGATAACGGGCAAGGTATCGGGTGCTGGAGGCGGCGGTTTCGTCATGCTGCAGGCGGACCCGGAGAATCGGTACCAGCTGATGTCGACACTGGATGCCGGCGGAGACCAAGCGTCGCCCGTGTACTTCGCGCAAAATGGAGCCGCAATGTGGATAACCGGGAACTAAGTTTCGTCGAACGCGAAATCGAGGAGTCCCGCTTCGTCGTCGAGGCGGCCGCTCACGACCCGGCGTTCAAGAACGCCATCGAGCGTATCGCTGAAGCGTGGATGAAGACGCTAACCGCCGGCGGCAAGATCATGCTCGCCGGCAATGGCGGTAGTGCCAGCGACGCTCAGCACCTGGCCGGCGAGATGATGAGCCGGCTCAATTACGATCGCATCCCTCTTGCCGCTGTCGCACTTACCGTCGACACGTCGGTTCTCACCGCGGTCGGCAACGACTACGGGTACGAACACATTTTCGATCGACAGATACGCGGGCTCGGACGCGCCGGTGACGTATTCGTCGGCATTTCGACTTCCGGCCGCTCGCCCAATATCCTCCGTGCACTTCGCGCCGCCCGTGAAATGGGGATCGTGACGGTCGGTTTTACAGGCCGCAAGGGCGGCGACATGCCGCCACTCTGCGACTTTGTCCTGCATGCGCCGTCCGACCGGACGCCGATGATTCAACAACTTCACATCATGGCCGGCCATATCGTTTGCGGACTGGTCGAATCGCGACTGTTCCCGCTGCCGGCCAAAGGCGTCTAAGCCGATCGTGCCAGCCGATCGAACGGGAAAAGAGTTTTATGATCGGCGACAAGGAAAGCGACCATGAGGCCGCCCGCGCCGCCGGCGTATCGAGCTACGACTTTCCCGGCGGCAATCTCGACCGCTACGTCGAGGAAATTCTCGCCAATCGAGCCGCGCCGGTGGCGAAACAATTTCCGCAAGCCGCAATATTGGGGTCAAGGGCTCCGACTACGTAATCGTCAGGGAAAAGGACTAGCGACGCCGATTATTTCATGAACGCTTCCAGTCACGGTGGCCGCGTATTCCTCGCCGATCGGGCCGTCCAGCCATCCGAACAGCGCGCTCATGAAATTCTCGGAAGGCAGGGACTCAAACGAGGACCTCGGGCGGAATCGGATGGCTCAAGAAGTTGATCGGGCTTGCCGTAAAACCATACGCCCCCGATTGAAAGATCACGACCAGATCGCCGACATCGGCGCGCGGCAACTCGACCTTGTCCGCCAGCATATCCAGCGGCGTGCAAAGGCATCCGACGACGCTGACGGTTTCCGCCGGCGCCTCACCCATTCGATTGCCGATGGCAATGGGATAATTACGCCGGATGACTTGGCCGAAATTTCCCGAAGCCGCCAATTGATGGTGCAATCCGCCATCGGTAACCAGGAAAACATGGCCGCGCGATATTTTCCGGTCGATGATCTTGGCAACATAGACGCCGGCTTCGCCGACGATATAGCGGCCGAGCTCAATGACGACCTGGGTTTCCGGCAGTGCCGGCTTCAGCCGCTGATCGATGAGACGCCCCAGATTCTCCCCGAGGGGCCGGAGATCGAGAGGAACATCCTTGGGGAAATACGGGATGCCGAACCCGCCGCCGATATTGAGGTGTCGGACCGGCTTTGGCGCATGCGCCGAAAGCGTGATGGCAAGCTCAATGATGCGTTCTTGCGCCGTCTGCAGGATATCCGCCCGCAAGTTTTGCGACCCGGCGAAAATGTGAAACCCCACGAAATCGAGTTTCAGAGTGCCGAGCTCCCGCAGCACCTCCGGCACTTGTTCGGCGTCGATGCCGAACTGCTGTGGCCCGCCGCCCATCCGCATACCGGATCCGGCGATCTCAAAATCGGGATTGACCCGGACCGCGACCCGGGGCGATTTGCCGAGCTGTTCCGCGAGAACAGCGATCCGGCGCATTTCCGTCGGCGATTCGATGTCGATCATGATCCCGGCTTTAACCGCGTCGGCAAGCTCGGCTTGGGTTTTGCCGGGACCGGCAAATGAAATGCGTGCCGGCGCCATGCCGGTTTCGAGCGCCACATGCATTTCCCGCGCGGACGCCACGTCGAAGCCGTCGACCAATCCGGCGAGATGCCGGACAACTGCCGGCATCGGATTGGCCTTGATCGCATAGTGGAGCGCCACCGTTTTCGGCAAGTGTTGCCGCAGATGTTGGAGGCGGTCGTCGAGCAATCGCCGGTCGTAAGCAAAAAACGGCGTGGCACCCGCGCGCTCCGCAAGCGCCGTGAGGGTCATGCCGCCCACCACGAGGCATCCCTCGCGGACCGGAAATGCCGCAATCGACGGATGCACCGGGCGCGTTGGGCTCGTCACGGCGTGTCCTCCTGGAATGTCTCGGCAAATTCGCCGGCCAGGGATTTCCGATCGATCTTGCCGTTCGGATTTCGCGGCAGCGTCGGGCGCTCGGCAATCAAGAGCGGAACCATATATTGCGGCATGTTCCGGCGGCATTCGGTCATCACCGCGTCGGCATCCAGCTTGCCGCCGGCGGGCGCTGTCACCACGACGATGATGCCCTGGCCGAGCCGCGGATGCGGTGCGCCGATGGCGGCCACCCCGCCGACTAAGCCAGTCGAGTGAATGACCTCTTCGACTTCGGTCGGACTGACGCGATAGCCGGAGGTCTTGATCATCTCGTCCCGGCGGCCGATGAAATAGAGAAAGCCCTCGGCATCGCGGCGCACGACATCGCCCGACCAGACCGCCATTTCGGGAAGGCAAATGGCGGGAGGTTGCGCCGGTGCGGGCTTGAATCGCTCCGCCGTGCGCTCGGGATCGTTCCAATAGCCGAGCGAAACGAGCGCACCGCGATGAACGAGCTCCCCCGGTTCGTCGGCGTCGCAGAGCTGTCCGTCTGGCCGTACCACCAGGATCTCGGCGTTCGGTATCGCCTTGCCGATGGAGTCCGGCCGGCGGTCGACTTCCGACGGATCGAGATAGGTCGACCGGAAGGCTTCGGTCAGGCCGTACATCAAATAGGGCTTGGCCTTGGGCATGAGGGCCCGCAACCGATCGAGGATGGCGCGCGGCATGTGGCCGCCGGTATTGGCGAAGTAGCGCATCGAGCGGCTGGCCGCCTCGGGCCATTCAAGCTCGGCCAATTGAATCCACAATGGCGGCACCCCGGTCATTCCGGTGATGCTTTCCTCGGCACACGCGCGAACGACGTCACGGGCGAGCAAATAGTTCAGTAGCACGACCCGGGCTCCCACATTGAACGCCGTCGTGAGCTGACTAAGGCCCGCATCGAAGCTGAGGGGCAGGACCGAAAGGATGCGATCATCGGGCGTGTTTTCCAGATATTGGCTGACGCTTTTGGCCCCCGCCACCATGTTGCGGTGGGAGAGAACGACGCCCTTGGGATTTCCCGTGCTGCCCGAGGTATAGAGGATCCCCGCCATGTCGGTATCGATGACCCGGCTGGGCTTGCCACTGCCCGAAGCACCCAGGAATTGATCCCAATTGAGGACATCCGCCTTGCCGGCCTGCACGGGCGCGCCACTCTGATCCACCAAGACCACGGAGGCCAGATCCGGGCAATCGGCCATTTCCCCGGCCAGATCGGCGGCGCGCTGGGCCGAGGTGACGAGGATGCGGACATTGCAGTCCCGCATGATGTAGCCGACCTGACGGGACTTCAGGATCGGATTGATGGGCACGAAGACCGATCCAGCGGCCGCCGCCCCGAACATGGCGATCACGGTTTCTAGCCGTTTTTCCAAATAGACGCCGACGCGCTCCCCGCGTTTCAACCCGAGACCGGCGAGCGCAAGGGCCGTCTGTTCGATCCGGCCCCACAGCGACCGGTAGTCGAGCGCCTGATCCTTGTAGACGACGGCGGTAAGCGAGGGGTGCCCCGCCGCGCTGCGTTGCACGAGTTGATGGAGAAGTTCGCTCATCGAATCATCAGTGGGGTCGAATCATCAGTGGGAGATCAACCATCGGAAAGCCGGCTCGCGCGCGCACCTTAAGCCCTTCATAATTAACATAGACTTTCGATGCGAAGCGATTTTTTCGGGGCCAACGGCTCCGCCTCTCCACACTCACGCGGATGTCGGGGCCAAAAACGATGTGCGGCCGATCGGCGGTCACCCCGGCAACTTGCGAATATTACCGTCCCAATTCGGTGAATTTGAAGACGACGCTCATCTTGTCGAGATCGAGCGTCAGCGAATCCGCCTCGATGGTGCTGACATCGTTGTTCCAGTAGTAGCTCGCAATCACCATGTCGCCAAAATAGGTCTGCATGGCGGTCATCTCATAATTGGCCGGCGTGCCATAGGCCCGCCGCATGAACGCGACAATCTGCTCAAACCGGTCGTTGTCGAATCGAACGGTGATTTCCGCCAGCCGGACTTCGCCGCCGCCGTCTTCGGGCGGGTAGAAGACGAGAAGCGGTGCGACCTCTTCGCCAAAGATTTCGATTTTGCCGGGTACCGGCGGCGTTTTCGATTTATCCCGCTCGAAGAGCGCGCAGCGCACTTCGTCCGGCTGGAGTGTGGTCGCCAGCGGGTGGAGCAGGTCGATCCCAACCGAATCGGCGTCGCTCGAACACAGAAGGCGGAGTTTATTGCGCGCGGTTTCTTCGACGAAGCGAAGCTGGCGCAATTCCGACAGCGGCGCGCCCAGCTGTATATCTTGCAGCGCGTAAGGGCGCGGCGCCGGCCGTGCCTGGGCTTCGAGCAGCAATGGCAGAAATAGCAAAACGAAAAGGCGAAGGGGCCGCCGCGCGCGGGTCGTCGCCATCGCCGGACGGATCAATTGCCGAGCTTCGCGCGCAAGGCCTCGGCATCCTTGGCCTCGGCGAAAGAGGTGCCGGAGGCAAGCGCTTCCTTGAGAGCCTTGCGGGCCTCGGGTTGACGGCCCAGCCGGTCATAGGCGACGGCCAGCCGGTATTTCATGCCGGGGGTCGCAACCGCTGGAGGGCTCGTCGCTTGCTCAAGGTATTTCAACCCGTTTTCGACGTCCCCTTGTTGGACGAGCACCCAACCCAACGTGTCGTCGATCGCGGCCACGTCGGGAGCCAGCCGGTGCGCCTCCTGGGCTGTCGCTAGAGCCCGCTTATCGCCAACCATCAGATAGAGCCAGGCAAGATCGTTGAGGACGAGCGGATCATTGGGCTGTTCCGCGAGGAGCTTCTCGTGCTCGGCTATCGCCTCGTCATTGCGCCCGCTGGCCTCCAGAAGCTGCGCCAATCCGATGCGCGCCTGACGATCGGCGGGATTGCGTTTCAACCAATCGCGCAATGTGTTGATGGCGCTTTCCAGCGCACCCGCGGATGCCTGCGCCTGCGCCAGCCCGAGGACCGCTAGAGCGTCTCCGCCCTTCGCGACCGCCGCCGAGAATACCTCGACGGCTTCGGAAGGGCGTTGCTGTTCGACCAGAAGAACCCCAACGAATACGAGCAATCTCGGGTCGTCGGGGTGCAGGCGCGACAAATCGCGGGCGAAGGCGACGTAAGAATCGAGTTGCTTGGTCCGGACCGCAAATTTGATGGCGACATTCTGAAGCGGCAAATCGTCCGGATGCTGATCGAGCGCCTTGCGGAAGGTCAGGTTCGCATTCTCAAAGTCGCTGGCCGCGATATAAGCGCGCGCGAGCTGAAGCTGGGCATCGGGCGAATCCTGGGTCAGCGTTACCAATCTTTGGAAGCTCGTTATCGCGTTCTGGTACTCTTTGTTGGCAAGCTGCGTCCGGCCGAGTAGCGCGATCGCGGTTGGGTTGTTCTCGTCGATCTTGGCCAGCTCGGTGGCAACGCCCAGCGCCTTGGCCGGCTCATTGCCGTCCAGATAGAGAATGGCCAGGGTCAACCGCGGAGCGGGAGCATTGGGCGCCGCTTCCCGCGCGCGCTCCAGCCATTTGATCTCGGCCTCCCTCGCGTGTTCCGCACGCTCCAAATCGGCGCGTGCCAGGATCACATCGAGATTATTTGGATTTTCACTGACGGCGCGATCAAAAACCGCTCGGGCATCGTCCGGCTTGTTCTCGAGCTGGTAAGCACGGGCCAGATTGAGGGTGGCGGAGGTCAGCTTCGGATTAAGCTGGATCGCCTTCTCGAAATAGGGCCTTCCCGCCTCCGGCCCGTCGCGGCGCAAGGCGACGACGCCCAGCATCACCTGTGATTCGGCGCTGCCATGGGTCGTGTCCCGATACGCCTCAGCCGCCTTCCAGGCCCCTTCGTAATCTTTCTGGCCGACATAATTCGTAATGAGGAGCGACGTGGAGTCCATCGACAGCGGGCCCACCGCCCGGGACGCTTCGAGTGTCGCGACCGCGTCGGAAAAATGCCCCAATCGGGTTTGCTGCAAAGCAAGCTGCATCGAGGCGGAGGCATCCGCTGGCGGCAGCTTAGTCAGCTGTTGAACGATCGCATCGGCTTCGTTTCCCTGGCCAGTTGCCGAATAGGCGTCCGCAAGCATGCCGAGCGCTGTCCGGTCGTCACTGCGGATTTCGAGCACCCGTTTGAGAACAGGAATCGCCAGATTGGGATTTCCACGACGCAGCAGCAAAGCGGCGCGCAAGGTCAGCGCGCCCGGATCGTCCGGGGTCAATTTGAGTAAGCTGGTCAGATTGATTTCGGTTTGTCCGAGCTCGCCGCGGGCGAAATTGATGCGGGCGAGGAGGTATAATGCCGGCGCGTAATCATCGATGTTTATAATTTTTTCGAGAGCAACTTTTGCGTCAGCCAGATTTCCGTGTTCTGCCTTGATGGCGGCGTCGAGAAAATTCGCCACCGGATGACGCGCGTTCTGCCGGAGCAAAACGTCGATGTCGCCCAAGGCCGTTTGCTCATCCTCGCTCACGAGAAAAAGTGCCCGTGCGAGCCGGGCCGGTGCGCTCATCGGCGCCTGCGCGACCGCCTTGTCAAACGGGACCCGGGCCTCCGCCCGATTCCCCTGCTGCAGCCGAACATAGCCGAGCAAGAGCCAAGCATCGACCAGGGTCGGATCTTGCACCGTGGCGCGCTCGAGCAGCGATTCCGCTTCCGCGTTCTTGCCCAGAATAGCATCAACCCGAGCGAGGCCGGCCAGGGCAAGCGCGCCTTGATCGCTGAGCTGGACGGCTTCCTGAAAGGCACGTTCGGCTTCCTGGACTCGCTGAAGGCCGAGATAGGCGTAGCCGCGGGCGCTTCGCACGCGCGCTTCCAATGGCGGCGGCCGGTCATCGGGCTGAATTTCGTCGAGCAACTCGCCGAGCTTCTCCCGTTTTACCAGAAGCTCGGCCAAGGAGGCCTGGGTTTCTGGGGGATTGTAGTTGCGCTTCAGCGCTTCCCGAAAGTTCTGTTCGGCCGACTCAAGATCGCCGATGCGGACATCGACTTGGCCCAATTCGAAATAGGCGCGGGCGTTGTCGGAATCCTGTTGGATTGCGTTCTTGAGCTCGATCAGGGCGCTGCCCCAATCTTCGCGCTGCATGTAGTAGTGGGCCTTCGACAAATAAGTATTTGAGCGTTCGGGATCGACGGCCGAAAGCGCCGTTCCCGACACTCCGAGAAACGCTAAAAAGACGGCAATGAACGCAAAAAACCGCGTCATAACAAGGCGCGCCCGCCGGACCAGCCGGGGTTCCCCAAAATATTCAGTTTATCGCAGTCCAGTATGAGGCGCGAGGGACAATGGATCGTTAACAGCAGATGGCTGCGCGGCGGCGGGAAAAGACGATCATCATCCCGGCCGCGAAAAACAGCGGGATCGAGGATGATTCCGCCTGATTTTTGCCCAGGCATTTTTGCCGAGACAATGCCAATACCGGATGCGCTAGATCGCCGGCACACAACGCGCGCCGCATATCGTTGCGCCCGATTCTGTCAACTAACGGCAGAAAATCTTACGCGGGTCTCTTGCGTAACATCCAGCCCAGGCCGAGCAAACTCGCGGCAAATACCATCAATGCGCTTGGCTCGGGAACGTGATGGACGGTCCCCGGCGGGGCGGTCTCGAAAAGTGCTGCGCTATTCGCCGTGGCTATCCAGCTAGGCAAGCAGTTCGGCAAAATGCCGGTATTCAAGAACGCAACGACATACGACCACGGGGCTAGACCAGAGCTAATGCTGAGAAGCGGCCCATTGGTTTCATGTGGAATGTCCCAAAGCTTGTTGGTTCCGAGATCGACTTGATACACGAAAAAGCCGGTGGCGCTGGGATCGCCAGACTGTGTACTCGGCAGATACGCGCCGATCGGATTGGCGGGCGAGGCGCTGATTCCCAAATAGGTGTCGAGTTGCCCGGCGGTCCATGCCGTTGTGCCGAACAGCGAAGCCGTCCCGTTCAACGCGGAACTGTTGGTAGCCCCGCCATGGGTTCCCGTGACGCCGAAACTAAGAAGGCTCGGCGTGGGATCCTCGTTGTTGGGGATCAGGATATCGACGACGAAATCGCCCGTCGCTGGCCCCGACGAATCCGCAAAGCCGAAATTCGGCGGGTTGGTGGCTGTCGGCGTGTTCGTGCCATTATCGATGCATGCCGGCGTTGCCCCCCAGCAGAAAACATGGAGAGCGGTAGTAGCCCGCGCCGACAGAGGCGCGAAAGCCCAAGCCAAAGCCAGGATGGCCATTAACGAACCGGTCTTGCGAATCATGGTCACGGACATCCTAATCCAGGTCACATCGACGGGACAATTTTCATACTTCTGAAGCAAAAAAGGGACCAAATCGCTAATGGAAGGTAGATCGTAATCAAATCAATATGTTATCTATTAACCTTAGGGTCATTTTGGCACGATACTGTAAAATCTACCAACAGAAGCTTCTAGAATTCGTTACCACGGGCCAATTCGCCGGGATATGCCCGGTCTGGGCTGGTGGCGGGACCGGCGGGATCATTCGGCCATAAGGGCCGGACGTAGGGCCACCAAGAGGCTCAAGAGGCTTAAGAACGCGGTCGGGAGAGGTAGGAATTATGGGGGCGTTGGAGACCGATAGCGCGGCCGCCCCGGCCGTTCCGCCGCTCATCTGCCATATCATTTATCGCCTCGCCGTCGGCGGCCTCGAAAACGGCCTCGTCAATTTGATCAACAATCTTCCGACCGGGTCCTATCGCCATGCCATCGTCTGCGTGACGAGTGCGACGGAGTTCCGGAACCGGATTCGAAATCCCGACGTCGAGATCTACGAGATTCACAAGCGGCTGGGCAAAGATATCGCCGCTTATGGCCGGATGTGGCGCGTGTTGAAGCGGCTGAAACCGAAGATCGTACACACCCGAAACCTTCCTGCCCTCGACATGATCGCGCCCGCAGCACTTGCCGGTGTACGGCGCTTCATCCACAGCGAGCACGGCCTCGACCTCATCGAGATCGACGGCCGGAACTTTCGCTACAACTGGCTTCGCCGTCTCAGCCGCATTTTGGTCGACCGCTACATCACGGTTTCGAACGATTTGAACCGCTGGCTCCGCCACGAAATCGGCGTGCCCGAATCCCGGATTGAAACCATCTATAACGGCGTCGATACCGACCGATTTTCTCCCCTTGGATCTGGTACGGGGCCGGGCACAGCGCCGGGACGCGGCATTCTTCCCGCAGGCTTTGCGCCGGAAGGTTCAATCGTTATTGGAACCATCGGCCGTCTTGATCCGCTGAAAAATCAGCTCGGTTTGGTCGAGGCCTTTCTGCACGTTCTGGAGAAGCGGCCGGCGCTGCGCCGGGTCTTGCGGTTGGTTATCGTCGGCGATGGCCATCAACGCCCCGAAATCGAAGCCGCCCTCGCGGCGGACAAGGCCCGTGATCTTGCTTGGCTCCCGGGATTTCGCGACGATACGCCCAGCCTGTATCGGTCGCTCGACATTTTCGTGTTGCCGTCATTG
>JBGOXX010000004.1:0-36126 GCA_041479345.1 Alphaproteobacteria bacterium | reverse complement strand
CGAACACGCGCACGTCGCCCACACCCTCGAGGCGCGCGAGCACGTCTTTCACCTGGAGGGTCGCGTAGTTCGAGATGTAGAGCTGGTCGCGCGAGCCATCCGGCGAGCTGAGATGGATGACCATGAGCATATCCGGCGAATTCTTCTTCACCGTGACGCCGATGCGCTGGACTTCGTCGGGAAGGCGCGGCTGCGCGATCGACACGCGGTTTTGCACCAGAACCTGGGCGATATTGAGATCGGTGCCCAGCGCGAAGCTGATGGTGAGTTGGAGATTGCCGTCGCCCGTCGACTGCGAGACCATGTAGAGCATGTTCTCGACGCCGTTGATCTCCTGCTCCAGCGGCGTTGCGACCGTATTGCTGACGACTTCCGCCGAGGCGCCGGGATAACTGGCATTCACCACGATGGTCGGGGGCGCTATTTCCGGATATTGCGCGACCGGAAGCGCGAAATAGGCGATCCCGCCGATGAGCGTGATGAAGATCGACAGAACCGCGGCGAAGATGGGCCGGTCGACGAAGAAGTGAGAGAAATTCATAGCGCCGCGGCCGGATCAGTCGGCTTGCGGATCGGGCGCGATCTTGCCCGGCTGCGGCGTGACCTTCGCCCCCGGACGTGCGCGCACGACGCCGTCGATAATGACGGTGTCGTCGGTGGAAAGTCCGCTGCGGACGACGCGCAATCCCTGATAGGTCGGTCCGGGTTCGATAACCCGCGGCTCGACGGTGCCGTCATCCTTGACGGTCATGACGATCTTGCGCGATTGGTCGGCGACGATGGCGCTGTCCGGCACCAGAATCGCCTGGCGCGCATCCGGGCTCGGCACCCGCACGCGGCCGAACTGACCGGGTCTGATCAGCAAATCATGATTCGGAAAGACCGCGCGCACGCGGATGGTTCCGGCACTTCGATTGAACTGATTGTCGACGAAATTCAGGTTCCCGTCATGGGCCCAAGTCTGATCGTCGGCAAGCTTGGCCTGCACGGCTTCCATGCTGGTGATCGGCGAGGGGATCGTGCCGGCGACGACCGCGCGCCGGTAACTCAAATAGTCGTTCTCGTCGGTGTCGAAATAGAGATAGATCGGATCGAGCGACACGATCGTCGTCAGCAACGTCGTCGCCGCCGATGAGCCGCCGATGACCAGATTGCCGAGGCTGACCAAGTGATTGCTGATGCGGCCGCTGACCGGCGCCGTGATGTGAGTGAATTCGACGTTCAATTTGGCTTGCGCGACCGCCGCCTCATCGGCCTTGACCGTTGCCGCGGCGGCATCTGCGGTGGCTCGCGCGGTTTCGAGTTGCTGTTGCGAGGCGAAGTCCTTCTTCGCGAGCTCGGCATAGCGCTTCAAGTCGGCATCGGCGCGCACGACTTGGGCCTTGTCGCGATCGCGATTCGCTTCCGCCTGCTGCAAATCGGCCTGGAAGGGGCGGGGATCGATCACGAACAGAAGATCGCCTTGCTTGACGTCCTGTCCGTCCTTGAAATCGATCTCGGTCAGATAGCCGCTGACCCGGGCCCGGATCTCGACGTCTTCGACCGCGGCAAATTGACCCGTGAATTCGTTCCAGACGGTGATGTCCATCTTGAGGGGGTGACTGACCGTCACCGGCGGCGCTGCGCCCGCCGGCGCCATCGTGCTGCCGCTCGAAAGCCCGCGGATATGAGGGCCGATCCAATGCCAGGCCGCGGCACCGGCCCCTAAGATGGCGAGGACGATGACCCAGGTAACAAGACCTCGGCGCGCCGGGCGTTGTTCCGTTCGGCGACCCGGATCACTATCGTTCATCGCTCACCCCTAGCCCCGCTCATCGTATCGAAGGTTCACCGCATCCGTCGCCGGTCGAGAATCCCCCCGGGCAGGCGAACGCGGCAAAACCTGCTGGACATATGTTGCGGAGTTTCGAGTTTCAATCGTCAGATCGTCGCACCGCCCGCGTCAAGCGCTGATCGGCGATGCGTGAAGCGATAGCCCTAAATCCCGAAGGGACTCTCGATGGCGATTCGAGGGTTCGGGGATCAATTCGACGGTGAACGAGGAACGATTTCCATTCGAGATGGCCGAGACGACTTGGCCCTATCATCTATGCGGGATTCTAGACTCCCATCGCACCGATGATCGCACCCTGAACCATCAACACCGCCAGCCAATGGCCGCCGTCGATCAAGAGCAGGGCCGGCTTGCGTTTGGCAAAGCTGTTGTTGACGGTCATGGTGGTGATGACGAAGCCGAGCCAGCAGGCGGCGCCGGAAATGATGCCATCCCTAATCGTGAATTGCCCGAAATGGCCGAGCAGGCCGGCAATCGCCCAGGCCATAATGAGATTGGCGGCAAAGGCGATGATGAAGGGCAAGAGCGAGGGCCCGCCATGGGCCTTCATGGCTTCCGGTGTCATGTTGTTGGCGGCCATCCACGGCTTGCCGAGGACCCAGTACCAAAGGGCGCCAACGAGCCACCCCCCAACGCCCGCGAGCGCCACCGCGACATAATTCATGCCTGCAAATGCCATCGCTTTTTTTCCTTTCGATCCGCTGCGCGCCTGGCCGATCCGCTGCGCGCCTGGCCGATCCGCTGCGCGCCTGACCGATCCGCTGCGCGCCCGGCCGATCCGCTGCACGCGACAAAGCGGTGCTCAGCCGATTTCGAAAATTCCGTCCACTTCGACGGCGGCGTTGAGCGGCAATGCCGCAACGCCGACCGCAACCCGCGAATGCCGTCCCGCATCGCCCAGCACATCGACCATCAGATCGGACGCTCCGTTGAGCACTCGCGGCTGTTCGGTGAAATCGGGCGTCGAAGCGACGAAGCCGTTCAACCGCACGCAGCGCTTCACCCGATCGAGATCGCCCTGACAGGCGGATTTCAGCTGCGCCAGCAGATTGATGGCGCAAATCCGCGCCGCGTGGGCGCCGTCGTCGGCGCTCACTTCGGCGCCGAGCTTTCCCACTACCGCGACCTTGCCGCCCTGCATCGGGAGCTGGCCGGCGACGAACACCAGCGATCCTGAGACGACATAGGGTACATAGCGCGCGGCGGGCGCCGGCGGCTCGGGCAAGGTGATCCCGAGTTTCTTCAATTGCGCTTCGATGCGTCCGGTCATCTCGCCTCCTTCGGTTGGAGGGCGAGCATAATATCGCGGGCCATCACAATCCAGCGGGCGCGATCCAGTCCGGTCTCGATCAATGTGGGCCGATCAATGCGGCTGGGTATAGGGGCGCAAGAGCTTTTCGAGCCGGGCGGGATCGGATTCCTGCAAATCGTCGAGCTTGGCGCGCAGATCGTCTTCCAGGCTGCTCTTGTGCTTTTGTTTGCGCTCGTCGATCTGGCCTGCCAGCTCGCGCAACCAAGTGACGTTCGGCCCGCTGCTGTTCTTGGCAAGCTCCAGCACCGCCTTGGTCAAGGCGCTGAGCTGGGTGCCGTAACTGGCGACGTTTGAAACGACGTCCGTCTCGATCTCGCGATTGCCCGCGAAGTTCACCTCATAGGTGGGGGAGAACCAGCTCGTCTGCGGGGATATGTTCTGCATCAATTTGGTGAGGTCCGGAAACGGGCTCCACCACGACATCCACGGATTGGTCATTGGATTGGTCAACGGATTCGTCATCGGTTGCCTCCTTTTGCCGCCTTGCATGCAAGCGCGTGCAAAGCATCGCCTGGCGCATCATAGCACCGGCCCGAGACAGCAGGGTGACGTCAATAAAAGGAAAAAAATCAGGGGTGAGCCGCCGCCACACCCCCGAAGCTCAGGGAGGACTGCACTTATAGCAGCTGCGGGTCAGCTGCATCCGCTGGTCGAGCCGCAAGACACGCATTTGAGGCATGTCCCGTTGCGGACCAGGGTGAAGTTGCCGCATTCGCCGCAGGCATCGCCCGTATAGCCCTTGAGACGCGCCTGGCGCACCTCGTCGAGCGGGGCATCGATGCTTTGGCCGACTGCGACACTGAAGGCAGCTTCGGCGGTGCTGCCTATCAGACCGGTGGTGGCGCTGGAGCCGACCGCAACGCTCATAGCCGTTGCGCTGACTTCATTGCGTTTGGCGCCACCGGAATTCAGAACATAAAGATTGCTGCGCACATAACCCGTGCTGGCGAATTTCTTGACGGTTTCGAATGCAACATCAGATTCCCGGGGCTCGCCGGTTCCGGGTGTGGCGCTGTCATTGCGGCCGCGCCCGACCGAATCCGGCCGAAGATCCGAAGGCTCGACATGGGCCAAATCATTACGGCCGAGATAAGAGACCGCCAGCTCGCGGAAGATGTAATCGATCACCGAGGTCGCCATCTTGATGGCGTCGTTGCCCTCGACGAGGCCCGAAGGTTCGAAGCGGGTGAAAGTGAAGGCATCGACGAATTCGTCGAGCGGCACACCGTATTGCAGGGCGATCGAAATCGCGATCGCGAAGTTGTTCATCAAACTGCGGAAGGCAGCACCTTCCTTGTGCATGTCGATGAAGATTTCGCCGATGCGCCCGTCTTCATATTCGCCGGTGCGGAGATAAACCTTGTGTCCGCCGACGACGGCTTTTTGGATATAGCCCTTGCGGCGTTGCGGCAGGCGGTCGCGTCCCGCCGCCTCTTTGACCTGAACCTCGACGATCCGCTCGATGATGCGTTCGATGATTTTGGGCGCCTGTTCGACGGCCACCGCTGCGATGTCGGGCTCTTCCACTGTCTCCGCGGTCGAGCTGCTCAAGGGCTGCGAGAGCTTCGAGCCGTCGCGATAGAGCGCATTGGCTTTGAGCCCGAGCTTCCACGACAGCATATAGGCGTTCTTGCATTCCTCGATCGTCGCCTGATTCGGCATGTTGATCGTCTTCGAGATCGCCCCCGAAACGAAGGGCTGGCAGGCGGCGAGCATGCGGATATGGCTGTCAACCGACAGGTACCGCTTGCCTTTGCGGCCGCAAGGATTGGCGCAATCGAAGACCGGCAGGTGCTCGTCTTTGAGATAAGGCGCGCCCTCGATGGTCATGGCGCCGCAGCAATAGACATTCGCGGCGTCGATCTCTTCCTTGGTGAAACCAAGCGCGCTCAGCATGTCGAAGGCGACATTGTCGAGCTCGTCTTCGCGGAAACCGAGAACTTTGGTGCAGAAATCGGCGCCCAGAGTCCATTTGTTGAAGGCGAAGCGGATGTCGAAGGCGCTGGCAAGCGCCGATTCGAGGGCCTGCAGGGTATTGGCGTGGAATCCCTTGCGGCGCAGCGCCTCGTGATCGATGCCGGGTGCCGTCTCCAGCGTACCGTGGCCGACCGCATAGCGCACGATCTCGCCGATCTCGACGTCGGTATATCCCAACGTCTTCAACGCGACCGGAACGGTGCGGTTGATGATCTTGAAATAGCCGCCGCCGGCCAGCTTCTTGAATTTGACGATGGCAAAATCCGGCTCGATGCCGGTGGTGTCGCAATCCATGACGAGGCCGATGGTGCCGGTCGGCGCGATCACGGTCGCTTGGGCGTTGCGGTAGCCGTAGAGCCCCCCTGCGGCTACCGCCTCGTCCCAAGCGGAGCGCGCGGCATCCACCAGGGCGGAATCCGGGCAATCCCGGGCTTCGATCGGCACCGGGCGAATGGAAAGGCCTTCATAGCCTTCCTGCGTGCCGTAAGCGGCGCGGCGGTGATTGCGCATGACCCGGAGCATCGCGTCGCGATTCTTGGTGAATCCGCGGAAGGGACCGAGCTCCTTCGCCATTTCGGCCGACGTCGCGTAGGACACGCCGGTCATCAGCGCGGAGATGGTTCCGCAAATCGCGCGGCCGTTGTCGCTGTCATAGGCGAGACCCGAAGCCATCAACAATCCGCCGAGATTGGCGAAGCCGAGGCCGAGCGTCCGGTACTCGTACGAAAGCTGGGCGATGCGCCGGGCCGGGAACTGGGCCATCATCACCGAGATTTCGAGCACCACGGTCCACAGCCGCGTCGCATGACGGAAGCCCTCGATATCGAAGCGTCCATCCGCTTTGCGGAAGGTCAGCAGATTAAGCGACGCCAGATTGCATGCCGTGTCGTCGAGGAACATGTATTCCGAGCACGGATTGGAGGCATTGATCCGCCCCGAGACCGGACAGGTGTGCCATTCATTGATGGTGGTATCGAATTGTAGCCCCGGATCGGCGCAGACCCAGGCGGCATAGGCGATCTGATCCCAAAGATCTCGAGCCTTCAGCGTTTTGTGAATCTTTCCGTCGGTGCGGCGGGTCAGCTTCCATTCGCCGTCCTGCTCGACGCGAGCGAGAAACTCGTTGTTCACCCGGACCGTATTGTTGGAGTTCTGGCCGGAAACGGTCAGATAGGCTTCGGAATCCCAATCGGTGTCGTAAGTTTTGAAATCGATGTTGGTGAAACCCTGGCGCGCGAACTGCATCACGCGCTGAATGTAATTCTCGGGGATCATCGCCTTGCGCGCGTCGGAAATGGTCTGGCGCAAATCGCGGTTCTTGGTGGCGTCGAAACGATCCTCGCCGTCGCCTTTCTGCCCCCCGTCCTTTTGGCAGGCGCGCAAAATTGCGTTCAGATGCAGATTGGCGAGCTTGGAGCCGGCGACCAGCGACGCGACTTTCTCTTCTTCCGTCACCTTCCAATTGATGAAGTGTTCGATGTCCGGATGATCCACGTCGACGACGACCATTTTGGCGGCGCGCCGCGTGGTCCCGCCGGATTTGATGGCGCCCGCCGCGCGGTCGCCGATCTTCAGGAAGCTCATCAGGCCGGAGGATTTGCCGCCGCCGGAAAGCGATTCGCCGTCGCCGCGCAGCCGCGAGAAATTGCTGCCGGTTCCGGAGCCGTATTTGAACAGGCGCGCCTCGCGCACCCACAAATCCATGATCCCGCCTTCATTCACCAGGTCGTCGTTGACGCCCTGAATGAAGCAGGCATGGGGCTGCGGCCGCTCATAGGCCGATTGGGAAGCGCGAACCTCGCCGGTCTGGTCATCGACGTAATAATGGCCTTGGGCCGGGCCATCGATGCCGTAGGCCCAGTGCAGGCCGGTATTGAACCATTGCGGCGAATTCGGCGCCGCCATTTGGCGCGCGATCATGTAGCGCAGCTCGTCGAAGAAGGCGCGGGCATCCGCCTCGCTATCGAAATAGCCGCCTTTCCAGCCCCAATAGGTCCAAGCGCCCGCCAAGCGGTCGAAAACCTGCCGCGCATCCCGCTCGCCGCCATCGGTGCGGACAACGCTGCCCTCGCCGGGAATCGAGCGCCACAGCCATTCCGGCATACCGGGTTCCGGCACGCGCTTTAAGGCCGACGGTATCCCGGCCTTGCGGAAATATTTTTGGGCGAGGACGTCGCAGGCAACCTGCGACCAGTCGGCGGGGACTTCGACATCTTCAAGCTGGAAGACAAGCGAACCGTCGGGGTTTCGGATCTCGCTGACCGTTGTTCGAAACTCGATCGATTCGTAAGGCGACTTTCCTTCGACCGTGAACCGGCGCGTGATCTTCATTGGTAACCCCCACTCTGCAGTTTTTTCATTGGGCCGCGAGTCCTGCAAAAACCCGACGACCGCTCACTCCGGCGGCTCTGAATCCCTCGAGCCGCAACGCGCCCCACATCTGCTTTCGTTCGCTTTCGCGACCCTGACCCCCAGGGCGAGGCGCGAGTCGTTATGAGGACACAAGATCTTGTAATAATCAACTGCATTTTGTATTACGCGCATGCAGCATCGCCAAATGTTGTGTCCTCGCCGCTATTTATGCGAATGATAAGAATGTTTGGAGGGGGAGAGGCCGATGGGGGACGAAAAATCAGGACCATTCATCGCGATTCGAAGCCTTGCGGTAATATGGTCCCGGCTCCCTGGACGCGCCCGCCCGCCGCGGGCATTATTCGCGCCCGTCGACGGCCCATTCTGAGGTTATTGCGCGCATGACAATCGGCACCCGGATTTATACGTGGCTGCGCGGCGAGTTGGTCGGCCGCGATTCGTTCGGAAATCGCTATTACAAATTCCGTTCGGGCAAGCGCGCCGGACGCGCGCGGCGCTGGGTGCTCTATGCGGGCGAAGCCGAGGCGAGCAAAGTGCCGCCAGCTTGGCATGCTTGGCTTCATCACACGATTGACGATCCACCGACGGATGCCGATCTCACACCTTATCCATGGGTAACCCAACACATGCCGAATCCGACCGGGACAGAAGCCGCTTATCGGCCGCCCGGTCACGTGCTTTCCGGGGGGAAGACGGCGCGCGGCACCGGCGATTACGAGCCGTGGCGCCCGTCCTAACGTTATTGCGAGGACGTGACGGGGGATTGAGAAATGAAACAGAATGCAATTGAAACCATTATGGGCGGTGTCGTTCTCTTGGTGGCGGCATTGTTCCTGGTCTTCGCTTATTCGAGCGCGGATATCGCCGCCGTCAAAGGCTACGAGGTGACGGCGAAGTTCGACCGGGTCGACGGCATCCGCCAAGGAACCGATGTCCGGATGAGCGGGATCAAGGTCGGTACGGTGGTGGGTGAAAAACTCGAACCGGAAACCTATTTTGCATTGTTGACGCTGAGTATCGATTCGTCGGTCAAATTGCCGGTCGATACCAATGCCAAGATCGTCACCGACGGATTGTTGGGCAGTAAATACGTGGCGCTTGAGCCGGGCGCGGAGGAAAAACTGCTGCAGCAAGGCGGCGAAATCACCCACACCCAATCGGCGATCAATATCGAAGATCTGATCAGCCGCTATATCTTCAGCGGCTCCAGCAAAAAGGACAATAAGGGGGGCAGCGACAAGAGCGCGCCGGCGCCGCAAGCAGGCCCGCCGTCCGCGAAAGCTCCCGAAAACAATCCTCCGGAAAATAACGCGGGACCCAAGGACACGGACAGCGGAGCGGCAAAGAGCAACGCGCCATGAGCGGCATTTCGTGAATCCCACGCCATGAAACCCAGGTCATGAAACGCAGTGCAGGTAAACATCGCGACGCAATTTGGCGCACGCCGGAAGGCGAGCCGGTTTCCTGTATCGAAAAGCTCAAAGTCTTGAATCAGAACATTGACGAAATCCGGCAGCTTTCCCAGGACGCGCTCGAAGATGCGATCCTGATGGGCTGCGCCGAGGACCAAGTCCGCGAGGTCCTCCACGACATCATCGAGGCGCTTCACAATCCTTACCGAAAGAAAAAATAGACCGGCACGCGCCTCCGCTTTGGCGGTTTGCGCGGCGCTAGGCGGCGTGTTGTGGGCTGCGATCGCGGTCGCGCAAGACGAATACGTGCCGGAAAACGACCAGGCGAGCCCGCCGGCCCAAGCGGCACCCGCGCCCGGTCCGGCACCGGCGCCCGGCGCGACGCCGACGCCGACCGGCGCCAATACGGAGGTCGTGCTGCAGGGGCTCGACAAGGTGACGGCGCGAATTTCGACGATCGATGCGCCGCTTAATCAGGCCGTGCATTTCGGCACGCTGGAAATCGTGCCCCATGCCTGTTTCAAGGCGCCGCCCGAGGAAGAACCGGAATCCGCCGCGTTTCTGGAAATCGACGACGTGAAGCCGGGGGAGCCGAAAGTCCCGCTGTTCACCGGCTGGATGTTTGCCTCGAGCCCGGCGCTCTCCGCGCTCGAGCATCCGGTCTATGACGTCTGGGTGCTCGACTGCAAAGCCGCATCCAACGCGCCTTCCGGTAAATCGCCGTAAAACGTCGCCTGGATTTTCAGGGCTTCGCCCAACCGCCGGTGATATTCACCGCGGCTCACCTCGACCACCCCGAAGCGGCGCAAATGGGTGGTAACAAATTGAGTGTCGAGCAGCCGGTAGCCGCCGGCTTTGAGGCGGGCGACGAGGTGCACCAGCGCCACCTTGCTGGCGTCGGTTTCGCGGCTGAACATGCTTTCGCCGAAGAATGCGGCGCCCAGAGCCACACCGTAAAGCCCGCCGGCCAGCTTGCCGCCCTTCCACGCTTCCACACTATGGGCATGGCCCATGGCGAAGAGGTTCTCGTAGAGTGCCACGATCTCGCGGTTGATCCAGGTGTTGGGGCGCTCCGAGGTGGGGTCCGCGCAACCGCGCATCACCTCCGCAAAGGCCTTGTCGCAATGCACCTCGAATACATTGCGTTTGATCGTGCGGCGAAGGCTCTGCGGCACATGGAATTTTTCGAGGGGCAGCAGCCCGCGCATTTCCGGATCGATCCAGTAAAGCCGCGGGTCGTCCCGGCTCTCGGCCATCGGGAAAATCCCGGCGGCGTAGGCCCGAAGCAGAATCTGAGGGGTGAGCTGCGACATCCCTATTTTTTATGCCCAAGCCAACCCTCAAGCCAATGGATATCGTAATTGCCGTTAAGGAAATCGGGGTTGGAAACGAGCCGCATATGCAGCGGGATCGTGGTTTTGATGCCGCCGATCACATATTCCTCCAGGGCGCGGCGCAGCCGCATCAGACATTCATTGCGGGTGCGGCCCTTGACCACCAGCTTGGCGATCAAGCTGTCGTAATAGGGCGGAATCGTGCAGCCGGAATAGAGTGCCGAATCGACCCGCACATCAAGCCCACCCGGCGCATGGTAGTCGGTCACCCGGCCCGGCGAGGGCGTAAAAGTTTCCGGGTCTTCAGCGTTGATCCGGCATTCGATGGCGTGGCCCGAGATCACGATATCTTCTTGGCGGAGCGAAAGCGGCGCGCCGGCGGCGACCCTGATTTGCTCGCGGACGATATCGATGCCGCTGACCATTTCGGTAATCGGATGCTCCACCTGGAGCCGGGTATTCATTTCGATGAAATAGAATTCCCCATCCTGATACAGAAATTCGACGGTCCCGGCGCTTTGGTAGCCGAGTTTTGACATCGCCTTGGTCACGATGCCGCCGATGCGGTCGCGCTCGCGAGAATTCAGGGACGGCGAGGGCGCCTCTTCCAGGACTTTTTGGTGGCGGCGCTGGAGCGAGCAATCGCGTTCGCCCAAATGCACGACGTGACCGAAGGAATCGCCCAAGACCTGAATTTCGATATGCCGCGGCCTGGTCAGCAGCTTTTCGAGATAGACCGCGTCATTGCCGAAGGCGGCCTTGGCTTCCGCCTTGGCCATGGGCAGGGCCTGGCGCAAATCTTCTGCCGAGAAGGCCGGTTTCATCCCGCGCCCGCCGCCGCCGGCGGTGGCCTTGACCAGCACCGGATAGCCGAGTTCCTCGGCCGCACGCAGCGCCTGGGCTTCGTCGGCCACCGGCTGATCGGTTCCGGGAACCACCGGAATGCCCAGCTCTTTCATCGCGGCCTTGGCGGTCACCTTGTCGCCCATCATGCGCATCAGCTCGGGGGTCGGGCCGATGAAGGCAAAACCGTGCTCGCGCACGATGTCGGCGAAATCGGCGTTTTCGGAAAGAAAGCCGACTCCGGGATGAATGGCGTCGGCGTTGGTGATGGTCGCCGCCGAGATGATCGCGGGAATGTTCAGGTAGCTTTGGCTGCTTGGCGGCGGGCCGATGCAAACGGTTTCGTCGGCGAGACGCACATGCATGGCATCGGAATCGGCGGTGGAATGCACCGCCACCGTCCGGATGCCCATTTCGCGGCAGGCGCGATGGATGCGAAGCGCAATCTCGCCGCGATTGGCGATTAGCACCTTCTCGAACATGAAAGCCGCTCCCTCGCTATTCGAGGAGCATCAGGACTTCGCCGTACTCCGTCGGCGCGCCGTCGGCAACCAGAACCTTGGCGACTTTGCCGGCTTTGGGCGCCGCCACCGGGTTCATCGTCTTCATCGCCTCGATGATCAAAAGCGTCTGGCCCTTCTTCACCATGTCGCCCACCGCAACGAACGGCTTGGCGCCCGGTTCCGCGGCGACGTAGACCGTGCCCACCATCGGCGCCGTGACAGCACCCGGATGGTTCGGGCCGATTTCAGCGGCGGGCTTGGCGGCCGGTGTGGCGGCGGGACCGGCGGGTGCCGCGGCCGGCTCGGAAACCGCGATAACGCCTTTGTGACGGGCGACGCGAAGCCGCTTCCAGAACCGGCCGACCTCGATTTCACTGAGGCCCGTTTCTTCCAGAAGCGCGGCAAGCTTTTTCACCAGCGCGTCGTCATCCGGTTTCCAAATCATTTTTGGCGCTCGGAGTTTTTGATTGGGGGGTTCTTGATCAGGCGGGCGATGGCTTCGACGGCAAGCACATAGCCGTGGCTGCGCAAGCCGCAGATCAGCCCGGTGGCACCCCGGCTCACGTAAGAGTGTTGGCGGAAATCTTCGCGCCGGAAAATGTTGGAGAGGTGAACCTCGATCACCGGCATGTCGGCCGCCTGGAGCGCGTCGAGAATGGCGATCGAGGTGTGGCTCAGCGCTCCGGCGTTAATAATAATCCCGGCCACCCGGCGCCGCGCCTTCTGGATCAGATCGACGAGATCGGCTTCGCTGTTGGTCTGCCGGAAATCGAGCGCCAGGCCAAGCCTGCTGGCTTCCGTGCGGCACGCTTCTTCGATGTCGGTCAGCGTTTCACGCCCGTAAATTTCGGGCTCCCGCTCGCCGAGCAAGTTCAGATTCGGGCCGTTGAGAATAAGGATTGTCGCGGTCATTCGAGATGTGTCGGAAAGGGTTCGACGTCCAGGGTTATAACACGGGGAGGAAGCGGCGCAACGCCGGCAGCGAGAGCGGAACGGGGCGGCGAAGGCAAAAAAATCGCCTTGGCCCATTTTTCGCTTTTCAAGCGCGACGGAAGGTGTATATAGCGAAAAACCCGGTCTTTTGAATCGCGCGAAATCTCGGAGCCGGTCGTCTTTCCCGCAACTGAGCGGATGGGTCCGCGCCCGCCGCCGCCGCAAGGAGCCGAGCGATGAACGACAAAATCGCCCGCTTCCTCGCCGAGAAGAAACCCGAGACACCCTGTCTCGTTGTGGACCTCGACGTGGTCTCTGACAATTACACGACGTTGCATCGCCTGCTGCCGTGGGCGAAGATTTTTTACGCGGTCAAAGCGAACCCGGCCCCCGAGATCATTTCGTTGTTGATCGGCAAGGGCTCCTACTTCGACACCTCGAGTGTTTACGAGGTGGAGGACTGTATTAAAGCAGGCGCCAAGGCCGAAAGCATTTCCTTCAGCAACACGATCAAGAAAGAGCGTGACATCGCGCGGGCGTATGAACTCGGCGTGCGTCTGTTCGCCTTCGACAGTGCGGCGGAATTGCAGAAGCTCGCCAAGGCGGCGCCCGGCTCGCACGTCTATTGCCGCATCCGGATCACCAATGAGGGCGCCGATTGGCCGCTCTCCGAGAAATTCGGCTGCGAGATCGAAATGGCCCGTGACTTGCTCGTGATGGCCCGCGATCTGGGGCTCGACCCCTATGGCGTGGCGTTCCATGTCGGCTCGCAGCAACGCGACGTCAGCAAATGGGATGTTGCCATCGGCAAGACGGCGATGCTGTTCACGGCGCTGAACGAGGCGGGAATCGAGCTCAAGATGATCAATTTGGGCGGTGGATTCCCGGCGCGTTACCGCAGCGAAACGCCGCCGCTCGAAGATTATGCCGAAGCCATCTTTAAGGCTCTGACCAAGAGCTTCGGGAACAATTTGCCCGAAGTGATGATCGAACCGGGCCGGGTGATCCCCGGCGATGCCGGCGTCATTCAGGCCGAAATCGTGCTGATTTCCCAGAAATCCTATGGCGACAAGCGCCGTTGGGTTTATCTCGATATCGGCAAATTCGGCGGCCTGGTGGAAACCATCGGCGAGGCGATCCGTTACCGGATCAGAACCCCGCGCGACGGCGGCAAGATGGGCCCGGTGGTTTTGGCCGGCCCCACCTGCGACGGCGAAGACGTGCTTTACGACAAGGCGGATTACCAAATGCCGCTCGAGCTCAAGGTTGGCGACAAGATCGAGATTTTGAGTGCTGGGGCCTATACCCAGAGCTATTGCTCGATCGGCTTTAACGGCTTCCCGCCGCTCAAGTCCTATTACATCTAATCATTGGCATGCCGCCCGGGGCGTTAGTCCCGGGCGGTCTCCATGATAAGATCCGGGCCATGACAGCGGCTCATCTCGATCAAGAAACCAAGGCGGTTCACGCCATCATCAAGGCCGGGCGCATCGCTTCGGCCCGGGGCTGGGTGCCGGCAACTTCGGGGAATTTTTCGGCCCGGATCGACGAGCGGACCGTCGCCATCACCCGATCCGGCCGCGACAAGGGCAGCTTGGCGCCGGACGATATCGTGGCTCTTGCCCTCGATGAGCCTTTGCCAAAAGGCGTTTCCGCCGAGGCGCCGCTCCATTTCTCGCTCTATGCGAGAGACCCGAAGATTAACGCGGTCTTCCATGTCCACAGCCCGGCCGCCGCGTTGTTGTCGCGGCTCCATGAAAACCGGGCGTTTCTGAGGCTTAAAGGCTGGGAGCTGCAGAAAGCCTTCGCCGGGGTAACGACCCACGAGACCGCCATCGAAGTGCCGATTTTCGCCAATGACCAGGACATGGGGGCGCTCGCCAAACGCATCGAACAAGCGCTGTTCGAGGAGATTCTAGATACGACGCGCGCTCCGGGTTATCTTTTGGCCGGGCACGGGCTTTACGCCTGGGGGGCGAGCGCGGCCGACGCCGAACGGCATCTCGATGCCTTCGATGCCTTGTTCGCCCTCGAACTCGAAATGATGAGGATCAGCCGATGACGACACTAACGATTTTCGCCGATGACCAGCCGGAGCGGGTGGTAACCCAAACCGCCCAGAGTTCCGAGATCGAACGCCTGTTGGGCAAAGCCGGCGTGCGCTTCGAGCGCTGGAAGGCGGGCGCCGATCTTGCGGGTGGGGCCGATCAACCGGCGATCCTGGCCGCCTATCATCCCGAAGTCGACCGGCTGATGACCGCAGGCGGCTATAAAACCGCCGACGTGATCCGGCTCAAGCCCGACCATCCGGACAAGGTGGCGTTGCGCGCCAAATTTCTCGACGAGCATACCCACGCCGAAGACGAAGTGCGTTTTTTCGTCGAGGGCAGTGGCGCGTTTTATCTGCATCTCGACGGCAAGGTTCATCAGATCGTGTGCGAAAAAGACGACCTCTTGTCCGTGCCTGCGGGAACGCGGCATTGGTTCGACATGGGCCCGATCCCGCTGTTGACCTGCATCCGCATCTTCACCAATCCGGAGGGTTGGGTCGCCCAGTTCACCGGCGATAAGATCGCGAGCCGATTCCCGAAATACGGCGAATAGCACGTTGCACGACATCGCGGTTCTGACCGACATCGAAGGCACGACGACCGATATCGCCTTCGTGCATACGGTGCTTTTTCCGTATTCTCACGAGCATTTTCCGCAATTCTTGCATCAACACGCGGGCGATCCGGAAGTGCGCGAGGCGCTCGCTGAAATCCGTGTGCTCGAAAACAATCCGGGCCTGACGGTCGAAGAAATCATCCCGATTCTATTGCGCTGGATCGGCGAAGACCGCAAGGCAAAGCCGCTCAAGACGCTGCAGGGCCTGATCTGGAGACAAGGCTATGACGACGGAGCGCTCACATCCCATGTCTATGCCGATGCGCTGGAAGCCTTGCAGCGCTGGCACAAATCCGGAATTCCCCTTTACGTCTATTCATCGGGCTCGATCGCGGCGCAGAAGCTGCTGTTCGCGCATACCGACATCGGCGATCTGACACCGCTGTTCTCCGGATACTATGACACCGGCACGGGACCGAAGCTGGAGTCGAAATCGTACGCGAAAATCGCCTCGGCGCTCAATCGCCCGCCGCGATCCATGCTCTTTCTTTCCGATCATGCCGGAGAAACAAACGCCGCCGCTTCCGCAGGTTTGCGCGCGGTGCGCGTCGACCGGGCACGGGCAATGGATCTGCCGCCGTCTTTTGACGAATCAATTCCGGTGGTTTCGGGATTCCATCAGATCGACCCCGAAAACGAATCCGGAGTCGTCGGCGCGCCGCTCAGCCGCCGCGCTCTTTCTTGATAAGATCCTTGATGTAGGAGACGTCGACGGCGCCCGGAATCACGGTTTCGCCGACGATAAAATCGGGTGTGCCGTCGATGTTGAGGCCTTCCGCAAGCTTTTTGTTGCGGGCGATGATCTGATCGAGGTCCGGCGCCGCCATATCCTGTTTCAGCCGCTTGACGTCGATCCCGACGCTCTTCGCGGCGGCAAACACGACATCTTCGCTGAGATGTCCCTGCAAATTCATCAATGCGAAATGGAACGGCAGATATTTGTCTTGGTTGCGCGAAGCAAGGGCGGCGTGGGCCGCGAAATCCGAAATTGGACCGAGCACCGGGAAGTCCTTGAACACGAAACGGACCTTTTTGTCGTCGTTGATCAGGGCCTGAAGTTTCGGCGCCATCGCCTTGCAGTACGGACAGGCGTAATCGAAAAATTCGACCACCGTCACGTCGCCGTCGGCATTGCCGACCGGCGAATCGGGATCTTGATTCAATTCCTTGGCGAGGGCGCGAATATTGAGTTTGCGACGTTCTTCTTCCGCGGCGCGGCGTTGGTCCAGAATGGTTTTCAGCGCCTCGTTGACCACTTCCGGGTGGCCGCGAACGTAGTCGCGCACGATGTCTTGCACGGCGGCGACTTGCGCCGGTGTTAGGGCCGCTTGTTCCTTGTGGGTCCGGAGCAGAAAATATCCGCCGGTCGCGATCAGAAGAATCGCAATAAGCAATCCGAACAGAAACCCGCGAAGGGGCGATTTGGTGCGGCCGAACGAGCTCATGGGATTTAAGACGGGCAATTGCCGGGGCGGACGGGCGTGATGATGGGTCGCCGTCCGCCTGGGTTCAAGCGCAAAAGAGGGTGGTTAGGGAGATAAAACGACTTCGGCAATATAGCCGATTTCGGGCGGTTCGGTGGGCCCGGCCCCCGCTGCAATGAAGACGATCCTCGCCTCGTTCAACGGATCTTGTGGCCACGCTGCGGCATAGAGCCGAGATAGATCCACGTCCTCGATGATCCATCGCCCGGCGTCGCCGGTTCCGGCACGCATGAGCACGCTGCCCTCGCCGGATGCGGCCGGCGCCTGGCTTGCCCGCCATTCGAGACTGAGTGCCCGGTCGATCTTGGGTGAGTCGTTCCGGTCCGCCGGTCCGGTCTGGGCTCCGGTCTTGAATCCGACGACGACTCGAAGCAGGACGTCGGGTTCCCCGGATTGGACCGCCGTCCGCTTGATCGGGGCTTGGGGCTCGACGTACCAGCCCCAGCGCAAATACGGCATGTTGAGGAGGGGAACCTGAAGCTTCCGGCCGAGAACGGCGCCCTCGCGGTCGGCCTCGAATCGGAGCGCTACGACGCCGTCCTTGTCGGCCACCGAGATCTTGGCTGCGCCGCCAGCGCTCGGGATGTACCAGCTTTCGGGAAGGCGGGCCGGATCGAATCGCGGCGACGGGCCGATGACGACGGCCTCGAGATAGGGGTCGACCATCGTCGTTCTGCCACGGGCCTTGGCGGCCGCATTGGCCGCCGCCGCGGCGGATTTTGCCGTGGACGCCGAATCATCATCGTCGGCGCAAGCCGAAATGCCGAGGAGGACGATTCCGAGGGCCAGGACTCGCCCGATGCAAAAAGCGGGAGAAGGGGCTCTTTCGATCACAAGCCGCCGTATTTCTTGCGGTTCTTGACAGCCTGCTTGATGTCTTCGGCGCGCAAATATCCGGCCGAATCCGGCGGCAGCAATTTCTCGGCGCGCGCCACTTCACTGCGCGCTTCCGGATCGTCATGAAGGAGATAGGCTTTTTCCGCGAGCGCCAGGGCCGAAAGACCGAATTTTCCTTCGCGCCCATAAGCCACCGCGAGTCCGGCCCAAGCCTCCGGCAGCTCCTTGTCCTTTTCCACCGCCGCCTGCAGATTCGCGCGCGCGGCCTCGTTGTATTGCGGGTCGTTGGTTTCGAGATAGGCTTGTGAAAGCCCGACGCGAAGCAGCGAATTGTCCGGCAAAAGCTTCACCGCCGCTTCGTAAGGCGGGATCGCCTCGTGCACCCGCCCATTCTCATAAAGCATCTGCCCTTTCAACTCCTCGAAATACGGATTGTTCGGGCGCTCGGCGATAAGACCATCGATCAACGGGACGGCCTTCGCCAAATCCGGCTTGCGGTAATAGGCGATCGCCCGCGCGTAGCGTCCGGCCATGCTGTTGTCGGTCTCCGGATAGACGCGTAGGGCGTCATCGAAGGGATGCAAAAATCCGACCAGCTTCGCCTTCATCAGCACAAACATTTCGTCGAATTCGGGAGGCTCCTTCGCATCCGAAAATTTCGAATTTTCGACATGCTCGCGAACGAATTGAACGCGATCGGGAGTGAGCGGGTGGGTCAGCACGTATTGGTCCGCGCGGCCGACGGCCCCATGTTCGCGCTGCGCCAGCAGGTCGAGAAAATCGGCAAAGCCGCGGGCCGATTGACCGGTGTGATCGAGAAAATTGAGGGCCGCGGTATCGGCCGCGGCTTCGTGGCCGCGGCTGTACTCCAGGAACTGACGCTGCGCCACCTGGGCGCCGCCGGTCATCACCGCCTCGCCGGCGCCGCCTTGCCCGGCGGCCATGGCGCCCGCACCCAGGATCATCGAGATGATCTGTTCCAGCATCGCCTGACGCTGCTCTTCTTCTTCGCGTGCCAGATGACCGCCCGCGATGTGGCCGGTTTCGTGGGCGATGACGCCGATCACCTGATTGGCATTTTGGGCGAGTATGATGAGCCCGGTGTAGAAAAAGATGTTCTGGCCGCCGGCGACAAAGGAGTTAATTTCGTCGCTGTTGATAAGGCGCACGGTGATGGCCTCGGAATCCAGCCCCGCGGCTTCCCAGATGGGCGTCCCGTAGGCGCGGAGGGTATTTTCGATTTCCGCGTCGCGGACGATCGCGATACCTTGAGCGTGCGCCGGAATCGACGCCAGCGCGAAAGCCGCCGCGGTCAGGGAAATCAGGATCTTGCGCACAGAAAACATCCCGGAAATCCGCTCTCTAGCTAAAGGCCGGGTAGGCCCGCGTCACTGTACCGCCCCCCGCAGGGGCCGGCAGTGAAGATTTCGCGCCGCGGCGCGGTGCCGCCGTTTATTGTCATGGAAATGCTGGCGGCTGCCAACCGGCGCGCGGCCGAACGTGGCGATGTCCTGCATCTTGAATTGGGGGAGCCAAGCACGCCGGCGCCCCGCGCGGTGATCGAAGAAGCGACCCGCCTGCTGGCCCACGGAACGCTGGGGTACACAGAATCCACCGGGCTTCCCGAATTGCGCGAACGGATTTCCCGGTTTTACCGCGACAGCGCCGGATTTGACGTGCCGTCCGAGCGCATCGTGATTACCAATGGTTCCTCCGCCGGGTTCATCCTCGGATTCTTGGCCGCTTTCGATGTCGGCGACCGGGTGGCGCTCGCCGTACCCGGTTATCCGGCCTATCGCAACATTCTGACGGCGCTTGGCATCGATGCCGTTCTGATCGAAACCGGCGCCGAAACCCATTTCCAGCCGACACCCGACATCCTCAAAGAAGTCGACGGCAAGCTCGACGGGTTGATCATTGCGAGCCCGTCCAATCCCGCAGGAACCGTTTTGGCCGCCGATGAGTTGCGGGCCTTGGTCGATTATTGCGCCGCCCGCGGCATCCGCCTGGTTTCCGACGAGATCTATCACGGCATTACCTATGGCAAGACGGCGATCAGCGCGCTTGCCTTCGGCAACGACGCCATCGTCATCAACAGCTTTTCCAAATTCTTCTCGATGATGGGTTGGCGCCTGGGTTGGATGGTGGTGCCGCAAGAATTGTTTCGCTCGGTCGACAGCCTTTCGCAAAACCTTTACATCTCGGCGCCCACGCTGTCCCAGCGCGCCGCCCTCAAAGCCTTTGATTGCATGCCGGAATTGCAAGCCAATGTGCAGCGATTCGCGCGCAACCGGGCCTATCTTCTCGATCACCTGCCAAGGGCCGGATTCGATCGCCTGGCGCCCGCCGACGGCGCTTTTTATCTTTATGCCGATGTCCGCCATCTCACCAATGACAGCGAAGAGTTTTGCCGCCGAATTCTCGCCGATACCGGCGTGGCGGTAACACCGGGCGTCGATTTCGATCCGATGCGCGGATCGGGATTCGTCCGGTTCTCTTATGCCGGAGCCGAAAATCATATGGCCGAGGCGGCGCGCCGGCTTGAAGCCTGGCGTCGCCACTGATCCTATTCGACGAGGCGCTGCCACCAGCCGCGGCGCTTGGGCGCTGAAGGCTTTTCACTCTCCGACCGTTCGGGTGCCGGTTCGCTCGCCGCGCGTTGCTCGGTAAATTTCGGCTCATGGGCGCGCTCGGCATGCGTCCGCTCGGCGCGTGGCCGGTCGGTTTGAGCGGGCTCGACCGCCGGTGATGATTCGCTGGCAAAGGCCGGCGTCTCGGACGAAATCGACGGCGCGCCGTGATCCCGCTGATGGCCATTTCCGCCGCCGCGCCCGCGCCGCCGCCGCCGTCTGCGTCGACCGCCTGGCCGATTCTCGGGCCCAGATTCGTCCAGAGGAGCGGCGAATGCCGCCGGCTCCGCATGATCGGGCTCGGCGGGTGCCGCTTGGGCAGAGGGATGATTTGCGGCCGGGGTCTGATGCGGGACGCCGTTCTGCGGGCCGCCTGGACCTTGACCGCCGCCGCGCCGTCTGCGCCCGCCGCGTTTTCCCCGCCGGCGCCGTTTATGCGGGTGCTGGTCGGACGCGCCTTCGGCGTGAGGGGATTCGGTGGCCGCGTATTCGACTGCAGTCTCGGCCGCGCGATCTTCGGGTTCCTCGGCCTCCACCGCCTCTAGATCTTCTTCCGGCTCCGCTTCGTCGGCGATTTCGGGTTCGGGAGCGGGCTGGGGCGCCATCTCGCGCGCCGCTTCCAGCATTGCTTCCGCTTCGGCCGGGGTGCGCGATTTCGTCACCTCGACACGGAAATCGGGCGGGACCAGCGTCGCATCTTCGTTGACGAAGACTCGGAAATAGTGACGGCCTTCGATGGCGGTCAGCATGGCGCGCTTTTGATTGAGGATGAACAGCGACACCTTCGGCGGCGCCGCCACCACGATTTCGGCGCTGCGCTTTTTCAAGCCTTCTTCCTCGATCGCGCGCAGGATCTGCAGCGCCGCCGATTCGACCGACCGCACCACGCCGGTGCCTTGGCAATGGGCGCAACGTTCGGTGCTGAATTCGTGCAAGGAGGGCCGCAGCCGCTGCCGCGACATTTCGAGCAGGCCAAAATGACTGATTCGGCCCAGCTGGATCCGCGCCCGGTCGTTCTTCAGCGCGTCTTTCAGCCGCTTTTCCACCGCGCGTTGATTGCGCTGATGTTCCATGTCGATGTAATCGATGACGATGAGTCCGGCCAAGTCGCGCAATCGGAGTTGCCGCGCGATTTCGTCGGCGGCCTCGAGATTGGTTTGCGTCGCGGTTTCCTCGATGTTGCGCTCGCGGGTCGCCCGCCCCGAATTGACATCGATCGCGACCAAGGCTTCGGTTTGGTTGATGACGATATAGCCGCCGGATTTGAGCCGCGTGATCGGCTGATGGATCGCGGCGATTTGGCTTTCGATTTGATAGCGCTGGAAGAGCGGCACGTTCGGGCTGCGATAGAGCTTCACGCGCTTGGCATGGCTCGGCATCAGCGTGCGCATGAATTCCTTGGCCGCCTTATAGGCGTCTTCGCCCTCGACCTCGATATCCTCCATGTCGCGGGCGTAGAGATCGCGGATCGAACGCTTGATCAGGTTCGCCTCTTCGTAGATCAGCGCCGGCGCCGTCGATTTCAGCGTCAATTCGCGGACGTCACTCCATAGCCGCAACAGATAGTCGAAATCCCGTTTGATTTCCGCCTTTGTCCGCTTCGCACCGGCGGTGCGGACGATCACCGAGATGCCCTCGGGAATCTCGATACCGTCGACGATCTCGCGCAGACGTTTGCGGTCTTCGGCATTGTCGATCTTGCGCGATATGCCCCCGCCGCGGCCGGTATTGGGCATCAACACACAATAGCGCCCGGCCAGGGACAGGCGGGTGGTCAACGCCGCACCCTTGGTGCCGCGCTCTTCCTTCGTCACCTGGACCAGCATCACTTGCCGGCGCTTGATGACTTCTTGGATTTTGTAACGCCGCGATTGCGGCCGGCGACGGCGTGTGTCATCGCCCGCGAAGCCCTCCGGTCTCAGCGCCGCGTCGGCCTCCGGGCTTTCCGGGAAACTCTCGGTGGGCATTTCGCCGCGCATTTCGGCAGGCGTCTCGGTTTCGCCGCCGGATTCCCCCCCTGATTCTAGGCCGCCGTCACCGCCAAGAACGGGCATCGATAGATCACTAGGGGATGGCAGCGGGTTCGTCTCGTCGCCCGACATTTCGCCGAGCGGCACCGGGAAGCCGGACGGTATGTAGGGAGCCGGCTCGCCAGTCGCCGGTTCGTAGGGCGCGCCGATCGCCTCGCCACCCACCACCTCGTCGGCACCCGCCTCGTCAGAACCGAGTTCGACAGGGCTAAGGTCCTCCGGCTCGATTTCCTCGGGCGGCGCCTCTTCGGTGATGATTTCGATGGTTCCCTGCTGGAATTCGTCCGAGGCTCCTTCGTCGGTCGCGGCCCCGTCATCGACACGGGCGGGTTCCTCGGAAACTTCGGTCGCTGGTGCCGACATCGGTTCGGAGGGCACGCTCGAATCGGCGACTTCGGGAACCGTCGCCGGCCGTGTCACCGCGGCAGAAGACGTCTCGGCGTCGAGGCCCAGAGCCTCGACCCGGTCTTCGGCCCGGCCAAATTCCCGTTCTTCCGCAACCAGCGCTGCCCGGTCTTCGACCGGAATTCGGTAATAATCGGGGTGAATTTCGCTGAAGGCGAGGAAGCCGTGCCGGTTCCCGCCGTAGTCGACAAACGCCGCCTGCAGCGAGGGCTCGACCCTCACCACTTTCGCCAGATAGATATTTCCTTTGAGTTGTTTTTTGGAGGCGGTTTCGAAGTCGTATTCTTCGAGACGATTTCCACTGACCACCGAAACCCGGGTTTCTTCCGGTTGGGTGGCGTCGATCAACATCCGTTTCGCCATAAGGCTATGTCTCCGTGGCGCGTCAAGCTCGGCCCCTGCGAATAACGGGCGGCGACACGCCTAGTCACGAAACCGTTGCACTGCGCGCAATTCCGTCGAACGATGGGACTCACCCACCAAGGCGGAAGCGACTCAATCAGTGCCTGCGAGGGTTGCCCCACCGGCTTCTGGTTCCACAAAAACCCACATCATCGGCTGCGCTCTCGCTCCGGGACGTGAGCCCCTAAATCTAAGGGACTCTCTGGTCTTACGGATGCGGCGCCCGCTTACCCGAAGGCAAACGGCCGACTGTGGTATTCGCAGGGTTAAGATAACGGTGCTCGAAATAATCCACAATCAAATTGCGCCCCGAAAATCGGCCCGGGGTTCGGCATTCCCGCCGATTTCCGCGATTTGGGATCATGCGAGACAAAGAAAAAACGTGATTCGGCGGGGCCTTGAGGCCGAATTGCATAAAAAAGTGGATTCCGGCGGGGACTCCTTTGTGGAAGTATATTTAGGGGTAAGAAGGATGAACTTTCGCTAGATGTGGATTCTCAACCACCGACCCAGAATCACCTGGGCGCTCGCTGCCGCTGTCCTGGCTGTGGCCGCCATCGGGCTTGCCGGCGTCGGTTTTGCCACGCAAAACCCGGCCAAAGTGACGGCGGTGCGGATCGGTGAACACCCGGGTATGACGCGCTTTGTCCTCGAGCTGACGGACAATGTCGACTACCGGGTATTCATGCTGGCCGATCCGGACCGGGTCGTGATCGACCTCCCGGACGTCACGTGGGAGGCGACGCCGCTCAAAGAGGGGACCTTCATCGGCATCATCAAAGGGTACCGGTACGGCCTGTTCTCGCCGGGCACCTTTCGCGTCGTCCTCGATATCGGCACTCCGGTTCAGGTCCAGTCGAGCCATATCCTCGAATCCCAGGAAGGCCATGGACCGCGTCTTATTCTCGATCTTGCCGCCTCGACCCGGGAAGCCTTCATGGCCGAGGTCAAGAAAGCGGCACCACCGGCAGCGGCCGCCCCAACCTCGCCACAAGTCTCGCCGCAAGCCGCGCCGCCGGAGGTGACGCCGGCCTTGGGTCCGGCACCGGCACAGAAGCCGACCACTCAGGCTTTCGCGCCTCCGCCCAGTCCCGGTGCCAAGCCCGGCAAGAAGGTGGTGGTGATCGACCCCGGCCATGGCGGCGTCGATCCCGGGGCCGAGGGGCGGACCGGCGTTTATGAAAAATATCTGACCCTGTCGATGGCGACCGAGCTCAAGCGCCAATTGGATGCGACGGGGCGCTATCAGGTGGTGCTGACCCGCGATAAAGACATTTTCATTCCGCTGCGCGAGCGGATTGCGATCGCCCGCGCCGCGGGGGCGGATCTGTTCATTTCGCTTCACGCGGACACCATCGACAATCCGCATATCCGCGGGCTTTCGGTTTATACCCTCTCGGAAACCGCGTCGGATAAGGAAGCGGCAGCACTCGCAGCCTCGGAAAACAAGGCCGATGTGATCGCCGGCGTCAATCTCAGCAATGAAAGCCCGGAGGTCACCAATATCCTGATCGATCTGGCCCAGCGCGAGACCATGAACCGGTCCGCCAACTTCGCCGAATATGCGGTTGGCGAACTCAGCCACGACGCCAAACTGCTCGGCAAGACCCACCGCTTCGCCGGTTTCGCGGTCTTGAAAGCGCCCGATGTTCCCTCGGTTCTGGTCGAGCTCAGCTATCTCTCCCATCCCGAAGAAGAGCGCCAATTGCGCGAACCCGCTTACCGCACCAAGCTCGCCGGGGCGCTGGTCAAGAGCATCGACCGCTTTTTCGGTTGGAAGGATGCGGTGTCGAAGTCGTAGGACGCCATCTGGGGACGCCATCTGGGGCCGCCGCTTGCCCGCTATCAGCCAAGAGAGGTGTCGAGTTTTCCCTTGCCGTATTGCAGGACCTGAACCTTCTCGATGGTGACGAGGCCGCTGGCGCCGCCGCTCATCATGGCGTCGAGGGCCGGCAGAAATTCGTCGATCTTGGCTTCGCTGTCGACGATTTCGACGATGACGGGAAGATCTTCCGACAGCCGCAGGATCTTGGCGGTGTGCAAGCGGCTCGAAGGACCGAATCCCATCGGGCCGCGCAGGACGGTCGCGCCGCCGAGATGCATCTCGCGGGCTTTGAGGACGATTGCCTCATAGAGCGGCTGGCGGCCGCATTTGTCGTCTTCGCCGACAAAGATCCGAAGCAGAATTGCGTTCCGTGGAATTTGCATGGCCGTCCCCCTATTTCATCGTCTTATCGCATCTGGCTGAGCGACGCTGCCGCAATATGGCCGAGCCATACCGCAACGAGACACAGAACGACGGACAACACGATATTCAGCCCGGCATAAAGCCATTCGCCGCCGCGCAGAAGATTGAGTGTCTGAAGGCTGAACGACGAAAACGTCGTGTAGCCGCCGCAAATTCCGATCATGACGAATTGGCGCGCCGTGGAACCGACGAGCCAGCGGCCGTCGGGCCCGGTGAATGTCGCAAACCAGCCGATGACCATCGCCCCCGTGACGTTGACGATGAGGGTGCCCCAAGGAAAGGTCTCGCCGAAATGCCGTGCGATCACCCCCGATAGCCAATACCGGCCGGTTCCGCCAAGCGCACTTCCCAGCGCGATCCATAAGTAAGTCAGCAACACATCCTCCGTTCTGAACAAGCACCGCTATTTTCCTTCGTTGGGCGCGCTCGGGGCAAGAACCGGCTCGGCCGGTGCCAGTTCTTCCGCCGATGTGCCTCGGAGCAAATGTCTCGGCAGGTAAAAGGCGTTGGCAATCAGCGTCGGAACAACAGCACTGCCGATGACGGTCGCAACCAGCACGGAATACTGAGATTGGTTGATGATTCCATGCGAAAGGCCGAACAAGGATGAAATCGTCCCGAACGTCAAACCCGTCGACATCATCAGCGTGGTGTACATGCCTTCCTTGTGGGGCGAGCCGAAGGCGCGGGTCACCGGATAGACGCCAATGATTTTCGTTGCGACTTTGACGATGAGAAAGCCGAGGAATATCACTGGAGCGGCAACCAACGCCGGTATCGAGACGAAAGATCCGGCGCGAATGAAATAAAACGGCGTGAGCAAACCGAAAGTCACCGTCCGCAGCCGGCGGATCAGGGCATGGTCCTTGCCGACTGTTCCCGCCAGGATCATGCCGATGACATAGGCCGGAAGAACCGCCTCGCTGTCGGCCCAGCCGGCGAGCGCGCCGAGGCCGAACAGAACGAACAACAGGTATTTGGTTTCGAGCTCGGACGGCCGCCCGCCATAGCGGCGGAAGAATAGCGAGGTAATATAGGGCAAGATGAAAAACGCGACCGTGCTGACGGCGACGAAAATCAGCGTCTTATAGCTGAACGGCACAAAAATGAGGCCGAGCGCCAGAACGGTGCCGAGATCGGTGATGAAACAGGCGGCCAGAACGACTTTGCCGTATTCCGTGACATTGAAGCCGAACTCGAGCATTACCGCGTAAACCACGGCAACCGACGTTGTCGAGAGCGCGACCCCGGCAAGCCAGCTCGGCATGACGTCCCAGTGGAAGAGATATCGTGCCGCCGCGGCGCAGCCCAGAAAGGGTGCGAAGAAACTGATCAGGCCGATGGCGCCGGCCTCTTTCCACTTTGCCCGGAACACATCGGGATCGAGTTCGGCCCCGGCCAGGAAGGTCAGAATAATGGCACCCGTTCCGGCGAGGAACTTGATCCAGGTCTGATCGGTTCCAAGGGCGGCGGCGCCGATCACAGCCCCTAAGATCAGTTGGGCAGCGGTGCCGACGACGATTTCGGAAAGCGCGGTCGCGACCCGAAGCCAGATCGACAGCAGCGTTGCGATCAGGGCCAGCCCCACCCAGAGCGCCGCCAATGCCCAAATTTCAGTCATGTCCGCCCTCTCTCATTCAAGGCAACTCTACAGAACGCGAGAATGACGGTAAAAGAATCCGTTACACGGGGGGGCGCATACAAAAACTCCCACCGTCGATCTCTCGCGGTAGGAGTCATCAGCCCTTCAGGTATTGTGCCCTTGGGCGGTTACGGGGAACCCCATCCCCTCATTGCACGCTACGGGTCCGCCCCGTCGGTTGTCAATATGGCGCCGTCATTGGCAGGATCGTGCGAGGCCGCGGCCGAAGCCATAACTCGGCCACAATTTCGCGCTTGAACTGGCGCTATCCAAGGTAATCTATTCGTAACCCCTGCGCGGCATAAGCAGGGCGTGACCAATCGTTCGATGTTGCGGATTATCGGAATTCTCTTCGGCCTGTTGCTGCTGCTCGCTTTTGCGGGTGCGGGCGCCGGGCTTTATTTCTTCTATCATTACGGGCGGGGTCTTCCCGACTATCAGCAGCTCGCCGATTACGAGCCGCCGACGGTAACGCGCCTTCACGCCGGCGATGGGACTTTGATCGCCGAATACGCCACGGAAAAGCGCGTTTTCGTTCCGGTCGACGCCATCCCGAAGCGGGTGACCAACGCCTTCATTTCCGCCGAAGACAAGAATTTCTATTCCCATCACGGCGTCGATGTCGAAGGCGTCTTCCGCGCCGTCTTCACCGATATCGAGAATCTCGGCTCCAACCGGCGGCCCATCGGCGGCTCGACGATCACCCAACAGGTTGCCAAGAACTTCCTGCTGAGCGGCGAGGTTTCCTTCGAGCGAAAGGCCAAGGAGGCGATTCTGGCCGTGCGCATCGAACGCAGCCTGACCAAGCAGCGTATCCTCGAGCTTTATCTCAATGAGATTTATCTCGGCTACGGCTCTTACGGGGTGGCCGCCGCCGCCCTCAATTATTTCAACAAGTCGCTGGACGAGCTTTCGATCGCCGAAGCCGCCTATCTCGCCGCCCTGCCCAAGGCGCCGAGCAATTACAATCCGACCCGCCGCAAGGACGCGGCGATCGCACGGCGCAACTGGGTGATCGACCGCATGGCCGAAGACGGCTACATCTCGGCCGCGGATGCCGCCGCGGCCAAGAACGAGCCGCTGGTGGTCCGGAACGCCGAAGAAGCGCCGTTCGCCCATGCCGATTACTTCGTCGAAGAAGTGCGGCGCGAATTGCTCGACCACTATGGCGAGAAGGGGCTTTACGAAGGCGGGCTGTCGGTCCGCACCACCCTCGATCCGCATCTGCAGTCGATTGCCGACGAAAACTTGCGCGCCGGGCTCGTCACCTATGACCGCCGCCATGGCTGGCGCGGGCCGGTGGCGAAGGTCTCTCTGGCTCAAGATTGGCATTCTCAATTGGCGGGCGTCGTGCCGCCGGCCGGGAGCGAGCCGTGGCAACTCGCGATCGTGCTGAGCGTCGATGCCAAGGGAGCGCAGATCGGCGTGACCTCCGGCGATACCGGCAGCATTCCGTTTTCCGAGATCGCTTGGGCACGGCAAGTCCTCAAAGATCAACATTACGGCCCGCCGCCGCATAAGCCTTCGGATGTTCTGGCCGCCGGCGACATCATCCTGGTCGAGCCGGTGACCGCCCAGGAAGACGGGACGGCCTATCCGCCCAAAACCTACGGCCTCCGGCAAATTCCCGATGTCGGCGGCGCGGTCGTGGCGCTCGATCCGCATACCGGCCGGGTGCTCGCCATGTCCGGCGGGTTCAGTTACGAGGAGAGCCAGTTCAACCGCGCCACCCAGGCGCTGCGCCAGCCGGGTTCGTCCTTCAAGCCCTTCGTCTATTACGCAGCCCTCCAATACGGTTTCACGCCGTCGACCCTGGTGCTCGATGCGCCCATCGTCATCGATCAGGGGCCGGGCTTGCCGCTCTGGAAGCCGGTCAATTACGGCCATGAATTTTTGGGACCGGTGCCGATGCGGGTCGGCATCGAGAAATCGCGAAACCTCATGACCGTGCGCCTGGCCCAGACCATCGGCATGGACAAGGTGGTGGATGTCGCCAAGAAATTCGGCGTCGTCGACGATATGCCGGAACAGCTCTCGATGGCGCTGGGTGCCGCCGATGTGACGCTGCTCCGCATGACCGCGGCCTATGCGATCTTCGTCAATGGCGGCAAGAAAGTGACGCCGACGCTGATCGACCGGGTTCAAGACCGCCACGGCAAGACGATCTTCCGCCATGACGAGCGGCCTTGCGAGGGCTGCCGGGTCGACGACGTGCCGACGACCTTCACCGCGCCGGAACTTCCCGACACCCGCGAGCAAGTCGCCGATCCGCGCATCGCCTATCAGATTGTCTCCATGTTGGAGGGCGTGGTTCAACGCGGCACCGGCCAGAAGATTAAAGTGCTCGGCCGGCCGCTGGCCGGGAAAACCGGTACCACCAATGACAGTTTCGACACCTGGTTCATCGGCTTCTCGCCGGATCTCGTGGTCGGCGTCTATGTCGGCTTCGACGAGCCGCGCTCGCTCGGGCCCAAGGAAACCGGCGCCAGCGTTTCGGTTCCGATCTTCCGCGACATCATGGGCGAGGAATTGAAAGGCAAACCGGCCATTCCGTTCCGGGTGCCGCCCGGAATCCTTTTGGTGCGGACCGATCCGACGACGGGCTTGCCGTCAACGCCCGGTGGCAAAGCCGTGATCTTGGAGCCGTTCATTCCCGGCACCCAGCCGACGGGACCCGGCACCGTGGTGAACGGCAATTCGGTCGAACCGGCCAGCGGCAGCAGTCCCGATTCCTCGGCGGCGCCCGGCGGACTTTATTAACGCGCCTGCTCCGCCCGGCGGATTTTATTAACGCGCCTGCTCCGCCCGGCGGACTTTATTAATCTCCCGCGGGTTAATCGCGCGCCGGTCAATTCGCGCACTTGACGACAGCGCATTGAAAACGCTAATCCCCGGCCTTCCGATTTCTCGCCCGTTATTTCTTTGGAGCCTCCATGCGAGCCGAGCTCGAATCCGTGGTCGAAAAGATCAAGCAGTCCTTGGGTCTGCTGAGGAGGCATCTTTGACTGGGACAAAGCGGTAAAGAGGCTGGCCGAGCTCAACGCTCAGGCCGAAGATCCCGATCTCTGGAGCCACCAATCCCGCGCGCAAGCCGTGATGCGCGAGCGCACGCAATTGCAGGCGGCGATCGCCGCCGTCCAGGAAATCGACTCGAAACTCAAGGATACGATCGATCTGCTGGAGCTCGCCGATGCCGAGGGCGATCAAGCGGTGGCGGCGGAAGCCGAGAAGACACTGCTCGAGCTTCGCGATTTTGCGGGAAAACGCGAGCTGGAAAGTCTGCTTTCCGGCGAAGCCGACAAGAACGATTCTTTCGTCGAGGTTCATGCCGGGGCGGGCGGCACCGAATCCCAGGACTGGGCGGAAATGCTGGCGCGCATGTATGTGCGCTGGGCCGAACAGCACGGCTACAAGATCGAATGGCTGGAAGAAAGTGCGGGGGAAGAAGCAGGGGTCAAATCCGCGACCTTCAAGGTGATCGGCCCTAACGCCTATGGTTGGCTCAAAAACGAATCCGGCGTGCACCGCTTGGTGCGCATCTCGCCTTTCGACGCCCAATCCCGGCGGCATACGAGCTTCGCCAGCGTCTGGGTCTATCCGGTGGTCGACGAGACCATCACGATCGACATTCAGGACAACGACCTTCGCGTCGATACCTACCGCGCGTCGGGTGCTGGCGGCCAGCATGTGAACAAAACCGATTCCGCCATCCGCATCACCCATATCCCGAGCGGCATCGTCGTCCAATGCCAAAACCAGCGTTCGCAGCACAAGAACCGCGCCGAAGCGATGAGCATGCTGCGCGCGCGGATGTACGAACAGGAATTGCAGAAGCGCGAGGAAGCGACGAAACAGGCCCACGAAGCCAAATCCGATATCGGTTGGGGCCACCAGATCCGCTCTTACGTCTTGCAGCCCTATCAGATGGTCAAGGATTTGCGCACCGGCGTTGAAATCGGCAATGCCCAGAAAGTTCTCGACGGTGGCATCGATCCGTTTCTGGAAGCCTTGCTCGCCGCGCGTCTGCAAGGCGGCCAGGCGAGTGCGAGTAAAGAGGCGGGGTAGGGTGGTTTTGTCCGCCTTCGGATAGGGGCGGACAATTTTTTCAGACCCAGCGCGGACCCGGGACGTTCGGGATATCGGACGATGTCGGCGCCTCAAGAGGTGCGATGATAGTGAGCATGGCTGACCAACCCGCGACGGGTCTTCGTTTGCCCGCGCGCATCGACGAAGCGCGGCAGGCCTTTGACGATGCGTCGTGGCGCCGCCATGCCGCTGCAATCTCCGCAGCGTTGCTCGTCCACGCCTTGGTGTTCTCTCTTCTCCTGGTCAAGCCGCCGGAGAAAATACCGGTCGTCGAACCGCCGATCCCCATTGAAATCGTCTCGGAGGTGACTCCGAAACCCAAACTCGAGGCGAAACCCAAGGCCGAGGAAAAGCCCCTGCCGCCCCCTCCGCCCGAGGCTGCGCCGCCGCCCGAACCGCAGAAGATTCGCGAGTCCGGGGGCACCCCCGATCGCCCGCAGGGCCAACCAATCAAAGCGCCCGCAACACGCGCCGTTGCGATCCCGGAGAAAAAGCTGGTTCATGCTTCTCCGGCGAAACCGCCGCCGCCGATCGACTTGTCTCTTCCAAGCCTCGCGTCCGGCTTGTCGATACCTGCCGCCCCTCGCTCTCCGCCGTCCCGGACGGAGCAAGCCACGATTTCATTGACGCCGCCCGATACGCCTTCCGCTGAATCGGCGAACGCGAGCCCGGTGACCGGCGAAGGCGGCGGCGACCGGTACCTCAATGCCGTGCGTGACGCGATCATCCGCCATCTCACCTACCCGGCTTCGGCACGGTTGGGGCACCTCGCCGGCACGGCCCAATACGCAATCGTCATCGACCGCCAGGGCCGCTTGCTCGGCGTTCATCTCCTGCAATCGACCGGCAGCGACATCCTCGATCGGGCCGGCATTGAGACGATCCGGGAAGCAGCACCCTTCGATCCCCCTCCGCCCGACCTTACCGGTGAGCGAATCGGAATGCTGCTAACTCTCAATTTAGAGCCCTTGTCGTTTTGATGGACTGACAGGCGGCCAAGCGAGTGCGAGTTACGAGGCGGGGGAGAGAGCCATTGTCAAACTTCGACCGACAGCAGTCATCGCAGGCCGCGTTCAAATCTCGAGCAAACGACAAATGCCGCGCGGGCCACAATTCTGGGCGCCAATGTCTAAGACGTAAGACAAGTATATCTAAAACTTGATCAATATCCCGCTATTAGCCCCTTGCTCGACGCGACGCGGGCAGCCAAATACGAGCCATGACTCTGATCAGGCTGGATTGGCTACCGACTTTCGAAATTGGTGTCGAAGCGATCGACGACGCCCACCGTCAACTGTTTGCCATGGCGAACGGGATTCGCGCAGCCATCGCGAAGCAAGATCGCAACTCGGCCTGCACTTCGGTTGACGCCTTCATCGTCGCAGCGGAGCGACACTTTGCGACCGAAGAAAAATTCCTGGCTGACATTCACTACGCGGACACGGAAGCACACAAGGGCTATCACAAGCTCCTTTTGGACAAGGCGAAACGGCTTAAGCGCGTTTGCGACGAAGCGATGGACGAGGGAGATGCGGAAGGTTGCTATAACGAAGTAATTGCCTTCCTAATTGACGACATCGTGCGAGGTGACAAACAATTCAAATCGTACCTCGACCAGCTCGGTCTCACTCGCGTTGACTCGAGCAGCTAAAACGTCTCTCGTTTCGAGTAGAGCCCAACCAGCGTGGGGGTGAGCTCACCGACTTTCTGTACCGGCGACATCGATCCGTTTTTTGGAAGCGTCGCTGGCGCAGCGGTTACAGGGCGGCCAAGCGAGTGCGAGTAAGAAAGCGGGGCGCGGGGGAAAGGGCATGGTTGCTGTCACTCATTTTCTTGGTCTGGTCAATCAGATTCCAGTACTGATAGTTCGGCCAATTGTTCTCCTAATATTTCTCAGTCGCGGCCTGACCTTTTTGGCTGCTATCGCTTTTATGTTCGGGACATTTCCAAAATCGGAGTCGTTTGAGAGACGTAGACTTCGGCCGCTGCTGCTTCTGCCCGCATGCTGGATTTTTTTAGTCGCGTGGGGCGCTCTGTTTGGCCTGGATTGTGCCCATTGGTCTGGCGGTAATCCGATGTGGGTCCTGTTGCCACTGCAATGGCTTCCGTTACTCGTAATCATATTTTCGGCATTTGAAGCATGGCAATTACGCGGCGCGCGAATTTTTGCTGCTGCGGCTGGGGCGGCGAGTTTTCATGTGCTCGTTTTCCTGGATTTCTTTGTCGGAATGGCGCTGACATGCACGGGCCCGTAGTTGGCTGGCTAAACTCCTTTCATCGCCTCCAACACTTCCTCCGCATCACCGCCGACATCCCCTTTACGCCAGACACTCGCCAGCCAGGGCTGCTGCTCGCGCGGCAGGCCGGCAGGCCGGTAGTAGTGCGTAAGCTCGATGAATCCGGCGGCTGACATATAGCGGCGCCAGGTCTCAAGATCGTGATACGCGCCGTAGCGTTCGCGGTCCCAGCCCTCCTCGTTATGGCCGTGCGGATTCGAAGCCAACATCACCCCTTGCGGTTTCAGCGTTGCGTGCAATTCCCGCAACACCCGCGGCAACTCCTGGCTCGGCACATGGAACATCGTGGCGTTGGCGAACACGCCGTCGAAATGGCAATCGGGCAGGTCAAGCTTGAGGAAATCCTGCTGCCACACCTCGCAGCCACTATGAGCCCGCGCCATGGCGGCGAATCGCGGAGCGCCCTCCAAGCCGACCGGGCGGTGCCCGCGCTCGGCCAACGCCTTGAGGTCGCGACCCGGCCCGCAGCCAAAATCGAGAATCGTGAACGGCGGTTCGCCTTCGATATATTGCAAGAGGGCTTCGATGTTCTGGCTGACATCGTGATCGCGCGTGCCTTCCCAGAAATCCTCGGCGCGCTGGTCGTAATGCTTCAGCGTGCGGCCGGAAATATCGTGCAGGTCTTGCGGATTGAGTTTCATGATGACAAGACTCATCACTTCAGTTTCTCCGCGGCCTCCAGCACTTCCTCGGCATGGCCGTTCGCCTTCACCTTGCGCCACACGCCGCGCACGATGCCTTTTTCGTCGATCAGAAAGGTCGAGCGGTCGATGCCCATATATTTGCGGCCGTACATGCTCTTTTCGACCCAGACGCCAAAGGCTTTGACCAGTTTGCCGTCTTCGTCGGAAAGGAGCGGGAAGGGGAGGTCGTATTTCTTCTTGAACCGGTCGTGGCTTTTCACGTCATCCTTGGAAACGCCGATGATCGTCGTCTTCACTTTGGAAAAATCCGGAAGCGAATCCCGGAACGCGCAGGCTTCGGTGGTGCAGCCCGGCGTATCATCCTTGGGATAGAAATAAAGCACGATCTTTTTGCCGCGCAGCGCCTTCAACGAAATTTTCCCGCCGCCGTCGCTCGGCAAATTGAAATCCGGGGCCTTGTCGCCGACTTCCACGCTCATTTTGCCTCCTCCGTCATTGCATTCATTTGATTTTCATCCGGTTTGTTTTTATCCGGGGGCGGTCCCGCCTGGCGCTCGATGATCTGGCGGAACAGCTCATGCACGGCCGCCGCGCGCTGTTCGATTTCGGTCAGCAAGGTCGAATAACCCGGCGCGCTGGTCACTCTTATGAGAACCTGTTGCAAGCCCTTTGGCGCGGTTTCGGCGCTGAGGGGTGCGGGAATTGGTTCAGGATAACATAGCCGCAGCACGCCCAGAATCCGTTGCCACAATAACAGCGCGTTTTTCAGCGCGCGCGCCGCATCGGCGTCGAGAATTCCCGCCGCCTCCAGCCGGTTCAAGGCCTCGCGGGTGTTTTGGCTGAGGATTTCGGGATGGGCATGGGCGTAGCAGAGCTCCAGATATTGGACGATGAATTCGAGATCCACGAAGCCGCCCCGGAGATGTTTTACGTTCAATAGCGAATCCACCTTGTAGGTTTCCGCGATCCTAAGCCGCATGTCGTAAACGTCGCGGGCGAGTTTCGGAACATCGCGTTTCCGGGTGAGCGTCTCGCGGATCGCGTCTTCGATCTGGGCCTTCAGGGAATCAGGTCCCGCGACCACCCGGGCGCGGGCGAGCGCCAGATGCTCCCAGGTCCAGGACGATTCCTTGTGATAGAGCCGGAAGGCATCGATATGGGAGGCGATAGGTCCGGAATTCCCGGAAGGACGGAGCCGCATATCGACCCGGAACAATTCGCCTTCGGCGGTGGGGGCCGACAGCGCATTGATGAGCCGCCGCGACAATCGCGCGAAATATTCGTGAATGCCGAGCGGCTTGGGCCCGTCCGATTGCTCGGCGCTTTTGGCGTGATTGTAAACGAAGACGAGGTCGAGGTCGGAGCCCAAGGTCATCTCGCGGCCGCCGAGCCGCCCCATGCCGACGACGGCCATGCCGCCGCCCGGAATTTTTCCGTGCTGGATCGCGAACTCGGCTTCGACGGCGGGCAGCATGACCCGGATCACCGCATCGGCGATATCGGCAAAGACCGGGCCTGAGGCTTCGACCGCGGTCAGATGGCGGAGCATTTGCACGCCGAGCCGGAATTTCTTGTCCTCGGTCCACCGCCGGGCCGCGTCGAGCACACCTTCGAAACCCTCGGTCCGGCTGACGGCTTGGTTCAATTCGGCTTCGAGGATCCAGACGGGAGCCAGCGGTTCGCCGAAATCCGAACTTAATACGCCGTCAAGCAGGATCGGCCGGCGGGCAAGAAGATCGGCCAGCCCCGGCGCGTCGCCCATGATCTCGGCCACCAGATCGAGCAGCACCGGATAGGCCTGGAACAGGGAAAAGAGCTGCACGCCGGCGGGCAGCCGCGCCAAAAACCCGTCGAATTTCGCGAAGGCCGATTGAGGATCGGCGGTCTTGGCGAAGGCGGCGAGAATCGCCGGCACCAACTCGGTTAGAATTTCGCGGGCGCGGGCGCTGCGGGTCGCGGGAATGCGTCCCCGGTGCCAGCCCATGACGATCTGAGAGACGGCCTCCGGTTCGGCAAAGCCAAAATCGCCAAGGGTTTGCAGTGTTTCCGGATCGGGCTCGATTCCGGTGAAAACGAGATTGCCCGTCTTGCTGAGACTGGGCTCTTCTTCAAAGAGGGCCGCATAATGGCGCTCGACAGTCTGCAGATGGTGGACCAACTCGACGGTAAAGCTCTTCGCGTCCTGGTAGCCGAGGAAGACCGCGATCCGGGCAATCCCGGCATCGTCATTGGG
>JBGOXX010000003.1:0-36385 GCA_041479345.1 Alphaproteobacteria bacterium | reverse complement strand
CGCCGCCTGCGCCGCGTCGGGGTGCTGGGCGGCTCGTTCAATCCCGCTCACGAAGGTCATTTGTATATTTCGCGCCTGGCCCTGAAAAATCTCGGCTTGGACGAAATCTGGTGGATGGTTTCGCCCCAGAATCCCCTCAAATCGCCCCGCGGCATGGCACCCTTCGCGCAACGGATGAAATCGGCCCGGGCGATGGCGCGGGATCCGCGCGTTAAGGTTACCGGCATCGAACAGCGACTGGGAACCCGGTATACCGCGGACAGCTTGCGAGCCCTTAAGTCCCGCTTCCCGCGGCTCAAATTCGTGTGGCTGATGGGGGCCGACAATCTGAGCGAGATTCCGCGCTGGGAAGAATGGACGGCGATTTTCGAGGCGGTGCCCATTGCGGTTTTCAACCGCCCTACCTATTCTTTAAGGGCGCTCAGCGGCAAGGCGGCACAGCGTTTCGCGCGGTATCGTTTGCGGCTACGGCAAGCGAAGAGCTTGGCGGGAAGCAAGCCGCCGGCCTGGATTTTTTTCGACGCCCGGCCTCATCCGGCCTCCGCCACTTCGATCAGGCAAGCGCGAAGCGCTGGGATCAGGCAAGCGCGAGGCGCTGGGATCAAGCAGGCGCAGAGCGCGGGAAGTACGAAAGCGCAAAAAACGGCAAAAGTCGGAATAAAGAAAAAAGCCAAGGCGCGTGTAACGAAGGCGAAACCAAAAATCGGAAAAGCCAAGAGCCTTGCGCGCAAAACCAGAGCGAACAAGGTGTCGAAAAGCCGAAAGACGAAGGTCAAAAAATTCAAGAGCGCAAAACGCACGGCAACTAAAATCAGCAGGGCAATCAAGATCAACAAGAAAACCAGGATCAAGAAGTCGAAACGCCGGAAGTGACAAAAAAACGCATCGCCAACAGGAGCAAGAAAAGGGGCACCGCCATAGCCACAAAGAAGAAGTCAGCACCGCCTAAGGCCACGCGCCCAAAGAGGGCCACGCACTCAAAGAGGGCCACGCACTCAAAGAGGGCCCCGCGCCCAAAGAGGGCCGCACGGCCAAAGAAGAGCCCGATTCTCGGACTCGTTCAAAAGTCCCTCGATGACGACAAGGCCCAGAATATCGTGGTCATCGATCTCGTCGGCAAATCCTCTCTCACCGATTTTATGGTTATCGCGACCGGTACTTCGACCCGCCACGTCGCCGCCATGGCGGAGCATTTGCGCGAACGAATCAAAGCCAAAGGGTTCGCAACACCACCTGTCGAAGGTCTCAGCCAATCCGATTGGGTGCTGATCGACGCCGGCGACGTGGTCGTGCACCTGTTCCGGGCCGAGGTGAGGCGCTTCTACAATCTCGAAAAGATGTGGAGCGGCCCTTTCCCGGAAAGCGGGGAAGAGCGCATCGCTCTTTAGTCAATGCGGCTGTGGCTCGCCGCAATCGGCCGCGCGGGATCGGACCCGGCGGTAAAACTGTTCGATCATTATGCCGGAAGGCTGACTTGGCCGCTCACCCTGCGGGAGGTGATCGCTCGCGGAAACTTGCCTCTCGAGCGCCGCATTGCCGAAGAAAGCCGCCTCTTGCTCGCTGCAATTCCCGAGGATTCTGTCATCGTCGCACTGGACGAAACCGGCAAGAGCCTGACCAGCCCGATCTTCGCGAAAAGGATCGGGGCTTGGCGTGACGACGGCGTGAAGGATCTGGCGTTTTTGATCGGCGGCGCCGACGGCTTGGCCAAAGAGGCCAAGAAAGCCGCGGATTTGACTCTTTCGCTGGGGTCCATGACCTGGCCCCATCTTCTGGTCCGAGTCCTGCTCGCCGAGCAGCTTTATCGCGCCCAAACGATTTTAGCCGGCCATCCTTATCACCGCGGTTAAAAACACGGTAATTAACTAAAAATAGACCGTGCCGATGACAAAATTGCGGCGGCGACCCCGTGATTTCTCAAATAATTATCTTATCTATACCCTGGAATTCTCATATAGTCCGCGCAACCCAGTTCGATGACTGATAAACGTCAACGACGTCCCCTCGTTCTCTGCATCCTCGACGGCTGGGGTCACCGCGTCGAAACCGATCACAATGCCATCGCTCAGGCCAAAAAACCGGTCTGGGACCGGTTGACGGCGAGCTGCCCTCACGGCTTGCTCGAGGCATCCTCGGCCGATGTGGGTTTAACCGGCGGACAGTTCGGTAATTCCGAAGTCGGCCACATGAATATCGGCGCCGGGCGCATCGTTTCCCAAACTCTGCCGCGCGTCGACCGGGCGATCGAAGAAGGCAAGATCGCTTCTTTGCCGCCGCTGGTCGAATTCATCGAAAAACTGCGCGAGAGCAAGGGTGTGTGCCATTTGGTCGGACTCATTTCGCCGGCCGGCGTGCACGCCCACCAAAACCATATGGTCGCTTTGGCGCGAATTCTGACCCGCGAAGACATTCCGGTCCGGGTTCACGGATTCCTCGACGGCCGCGACACGCCGCCCGAGAGCGCCGAATACCACTTCGTGCGGTTCCTGCGCCGGGTGAAGGGGCTTCCCCGGTTCCGTATCTGCACGATCTCCGGCCGCTATTTCGGGATGGACCGAGACCAGCGCTGGGAGCGAACGCAGCTCGTTTATGACGCGGTGGTGAAGGGCTGGGGCCAATCGGCCGACGATCCGATCGCCGCCATTCTCGAAAACCACAATCTTGGCATTTCCGACGAATTCGTGAAGCCGACGGTGATCGGCGATTACGAAGGCATGAAAGACGGCGACGGCGTGCTCTTCACCAATTATCGCGCCGACCGCATTCGCCAGATTGCCGCCGCCATGGTCGATCCCGCCTTTGACGGATTCGATCGCGGCACCGTCATCAATTTCGCGGCGACTTTGGGTATGACGGAATATTCGCGTCACCTCGATCAATTCCTGGGGACTTTATTTCCGCCGATCGAGCTGGAGCACACGCTCGGCCAGGTCATCGCCGAAGAGGGCTTGGCGCAGCTGCGCATCGCCGAAACCGAGAAATACGCCCATGTCACCTTTTTCTTCAGCGGCGGCGAAGAACAAAAATTTCCAAACGAGGATCGCATTCTCGTCCCCTCGCCGAGGGTCGCGACCTACGATCTGATGCCGGAAATGTCGGCGGCGGAATTGACGGACAAATTGGTCGGAGCGGTCGAAAGCAACAAATACGGCTTCATCGTTGTCAATTACGCGAATCCCGATATGGTCGGTCACACCGGGGACCTCGCCGCCGCCGTCAAGGCGGTCGAAACGATCGACGGCTGCCTGGAGCGTTTGGAAGCGGCGGTCAAGAAAGTGAACGGCATCCTGTTCATCACCGCCGATCACGGCAATTGCGAATTCATGCGCGACGTGAAAACGGGACAGCCGCATACCTCCCATACCCATAGTCTCGTACCCGCTATTCTCGTCAACGGACCGAAGACCGTTTCCGCTCTCAAGAACGGCCGTCTCGCCGATATTGCCCCCACCCTTTTGACTCTGCTCGGCATCAAGAAGCCGATCGAGATGACCGGCCATTCGCTGCTCGTTGAAGCGACCGCGTCAGCCGAGGCGCAACGGCGTGCCTCGGCTTGAGGCGGTTCTTCCGCTCGTCCTGATCTGCGCAATCGGCACTGCCTTTCCTGCGGCTGCTGAATCACCCGACCAGCCCGCGGCGGCGGAAAGCCGCCTACAGGTCGTAAAAAACGCCCTCGAAGAGGGCGTCAAGCATCAGACGGAAGTGAATGCGGAGGTCGAAAGTCTCTCCAACGACATCGCGGCATTGCGCAAACAGACCATTGGGACGGCTGCGGCCATTCAAGACACCGAAGAAGGCCTCTCGACGATCGAATTGCAACTGGTGGAACTCAATGCGGAAGCCGACGCGGTCAAGGATTCGCTCGGCAAACGCCGCGGCCAATATGCGGCAATGACCCTAGCCTTGGCGCGGCTGGCGCGAAATCCGCCGGAAGCGGCGCTGCTGATGCCGGGTCCGCCCATCGACGCCATGCGTGGCGTCATGGTCCTTCGCGCCGCCTTGCCCCCGATCGAGTCCGACATCCGCGCTCTGGGCGATGAATTGGCCGGACTGGCGCAGCTAAAGGCGAAAATCGCCAAGGAACAGGACGACAAGCTTGCCGCCACCGGAAGCCTCAAGCAGGAAAGCGCCCGACTCGATGCCTTGATGACCCGCATGGTGGCCCTTCAGGAAAAGGCCCAAAACGACAGCGCGGAGACCGCTGACCGGATTGAAAAGCTTAGCTCGGACGCCAAGGATCTTAAGGACTTGCTGGCTCGAATCGCGGCTCAGCGGCCCAAGGAGCCGGCCCAGGACGCTGCGGGCGCCGCCCCAAAAAATACCCAGGAAGCCGCCCTGCAACCCCCGCCCGGGGCGGTAACCGGGGGCAAATCCTTCTCGGCGGCACATGGTTCCTTGTTGCTGCCGGCGCGGGGCCGGATCGTCAAGCTGTTCGGCCAGTCGGCGGCATCCGGATTGGCCAACCGGGGGGTAACCATCACCACCCGGTCGGATGCCCGCGTGGTCGCCCCCTATGACGGACAGGTGGCTTTCGCCGGACCGTTCCGCGGCTACGGGCAACTCTTGATCATCGATCAGGGCGAGGGCTATCATATTCTTCTCGCAGGATTATCCCGTATCGACTGCGTCGTCGGTCAGTGGCTTCAGGCCGGCGAGCCCGTTGGTGTCATGGGACCCGCGGAAAACGGCGATCCGCAACTCTATGTCGAGCTGCGTCACGACGGCGAACCGATCAATCCGCTGCCGTGGATGGCGTCTCACAGTGAAAAGGTGAATGGATGACTCGTAAGTTTGGACTGGTGGCGCTCGCAGCGGGCGTCTTGCTCTTGGCCCCCGTGGCTCTCTTCGGCCAAGAAGGAGCCTCAGATACCTATCGGCAACTCAATCTCTTCGGCGAAGTATTCGAGCGCGTGCGCGCCGACTATGTCGAAGAGATTTCGGACGGAAAGCTCGTGGAGTCGGCGATCAACGGCATGCTGACCTCGCTCGATCCCCATTCGAGCTATCTCAATCCCGACAACTTCAAGGACATGCAGGTCCAGACCAAGGGCGAGTTCGGCGGGCTTGGCATCGAAGTCACGATGGAGAATGGCTACGTGAAAGTGGTGTCCCCCATCGACGACACGCCGGCGGCAAAAGCCGGCGTGAAGCCGGGCGATATCATCACCCATCTCGACGGCGATTCGGTACTCGGCATGACGCTGCAGGAAGCGGTGGACAAGATGCGCGGGCCGGTCGACACCTCGATCAAGCTCACGATCGCGCGCGAGGGCAAGGAGCCCTTCGACGTCACGTTGACCCGCGCGGTCGTCAAAATTCAATCCGTGCGCTCGAAAATCATGGACGATGTCGGATACATCCGCATTACCAGCTTCAACGAACAGACCGACAGCGGCCTGCAGACCGCCCTCACCGACATCAAGTCGAAGGTCGGCGACAAGCTCAAAGGTTACGTCGTCGACTTGCGCAATAATCCGGGGGGATTGCTCGATCAAGCCGTCGCCGTCTCGGATGATTTTCTGGACAAGGGCGAAATCGTCTCGACCCGTGGCCGCAAGCCGGAAATGGCGCAACGATTCAATGCCAAAGCCGGCGACCTTGCGGATAGCGCACCGCTGGTGGTCCTGATCAATGGCGGTTCGGCTTCGGCATCGGAAATCGTCGCCGGCGCGCTCCAGGATCATCACCGCGCGATCGTCATGGGCACGACGTCGTTCGGAAAGGGTTCGGTTCAGACCATCATTCCGCTCAGCAACAAGGGCGCGATGCGGCTGACCACCGCGCGCTATTACACGCCATCCGGACGCTCGATTCAGGGCAAGGGCATCGAACCGGATATCGAGGTCCCGCAAGCCAAGATCGAAATCATCGAGCAACCGTCGCGCCGCCGCGAAGCGGATCTGAAGGGGGCCCTGTCCAATCCGGACGATGCCAATAAGCCGCCGTCGGACGACAGCAAGAATCCGTCGGAAGGCAAACCGCCGGAAGGCCAAACGCCCGAAAACAAGACGCCCGATAAGGCGAAGACGCCGGAAAGCAAGAATGCTCCTAATGGCGACAAGACGAGCACCGACAAGACTGGCGCACCCGGCGGCGAAGCCGCCAAGCCGGAGGTGCTGGAATTCGGCGGTCCTAACGATTATCAGCTCGCCCGGGCGGTGGATCTTCTGCACGGCTTGGCACTCGCCAAACAGCGCGCGTCGAACTGACCATGATCCATCGGCGCGGCAGTCACAGGCGGCGATGTGAGGACGAGGGATAAAGAGGGCGGGAGTTCGGGCGGTCTTCTTCTTGTCGCCTGGCTGATCCTATTCGCATTGGTATCCGGGACCGTAACCTGGCTCTACTTCTATGGAGAGCCGGGCGGTCCCGGCGCCACCGCCGCCGTGCCAGGTATCGTGGCGCCGATACCGCCGGCAGCGCCCAAGCAAACCGCGCAGGCCCCCGAGCAAATGCCGCCGGCACCGGCAGCGGCAACACCACCGGAAGCCCAAGCCCCAGTGCCCGGACCGCCGCCAGCGGCTACTCCACCAGCGGGGCCGCAATCCGAAACGCCGCCCGCGGAAGCGGCAAAGCCGGAAACCCCGCAGGAACCGCCCAAGGCCGAAGCATCCGTACCGGAACCTCCAAAGCCCGAACCAGCCAAGGTCGAAGCGCCGAAAGTCGAAACGCCATCTGGCGAAACCGCGGCCAAAGAAGCCAAGCCCCCCGAATCCGAAGCGAAGGCGCTTGAATCGAAGGCGCCCGAAGCAAAGCCGGCCGAAACCAAGGCGGCGGAATCCAAACCCGCTGAGGTGAAACCACCCGAAGCGAAGCCTGAAAAACACACCGCCGAAAAAGCGGCGGAAAAACCGCCCGAGAAGCCAAAAGAAATGGCCAAAGCGGAACCCGAACCGGCAAAAGCGAAAGAGGCGGCGCCGGAAAAGCCGACTCCGGAGAAAACTCAGGTCGCTGCCCTCCCCGAACCCAAGCTTTCCCCGGCTCCCGATCCCAATCTGGTCGAACACGGGCGCGAGGGACCGCTCCCCATCATCGGGCCCGATGGGCGCGAACCGTGGCAGGTTTATGCGCGGCCCTTCGATCAGACCGACAAGCGGCCGCGAATTGCCGTCGTCATTACCGATCTCGGGCTTTCCGGTGCTGCAACCGAAACCGCGATTCAGCAGCTTCCGGGAAGCGTCAGCCTCGCTTTCTCGCCTTACGCGAAGGGCCTCGATCAATGGACCAATCTTGCGCGCGCCGCCGGCCACGAAGTCTTGATGGACCTGCCGATGGAGCCGATCGATTATCCCGAACAGGATCCAGGCCCCTACACGCTGCTGACCTCGATCGATCCCCGTCAGAATTTGTTCAAGATGCAATGGCTGCTGAGCCGCACCACCGGCTATGTCGGTGTCACCAATCACATGGGTTCGCGCTTCACCACCTCCGGCCCCGATCTGAAACCGGTGCTCGATGCGATCAAGGCGCGCGGGCTTCTTTTCCTCGACAGCCGGTCCTCCGACCAAAGCATCGCCGCCAAAATGGCGAGCGATATGGGCATGCCGACCACCTTCAACAGCCGTTTCATCGATGCCGAGGCGTCGCGCGATGCGATCGACGGCGAATTGGATGAGGTTGAAAAACTTGCCAAGAAAACCGGTTTTGCGGTGGCGATGGGAACGGCCTATCCGGTGACCATGGAACGCGTCGCCGCTTGGGTGCCGAAAGCGGAGCAACGCGGCTTCGCCATCGCACCGGTTTCCGCCCTGGTCAATAAGCAGATCGCAAAGTGACGCGAAACTCGACGATTACCGAACGTCCCTATCGCAAGGGTGTCGGGATCATGCTCGTCAATGCTGCGGACCTGGTATTCGTTGCACGCCGCATCGACACGCCGAGCCAAGCCTGGCAAATGCCCCAGGGCGGGATCGACGAAGGCGAAAGCCCCCGGGAAGCGGCCCTGCGCGAACTGCAAGAAGAGATCGGCACCGACAAAGCCAAGATCGTGGCCGAAAGCAAGAACTGGCTGACTTACGATCTGCCCGCCGATTTGATTCCGAAAATCTGGGGCGGGCGCTTTCGCGGCCAAACCCAGAAATGGTTTTTGCTGCGCTTCACGGGCAAAGATTCCGACATCGATATCGAAACCGAGCATCCGGAATTTCTCGATTGGAAATGGGCGAAGGTTGCGGCGCTTCCCCGCCTCATCGTCCCCTTCAAGCGCAAGCTCTATGGGGATTTGGTCGCCGAGTTCGGGCCGCTGATCGACGCCGCCAAGCGGCACTGAAGCAGCCGTCAGTACCATGTCATCGTAGTGCCGGCGCGGATGATGGTCCCCGCCTCGCCGCGAAGAATTTCGGCCGCGGCCGCTAGCGCGCCGATGCCGGCAAAGCCACCAGTCCGCTCCACAAAGCGGACCGCCGCTTCGACCTTCGGCGCCATGGTTCCCACTTCGAAGGATTGGCCGCGCAGGGCTTCCGGCGAAGCCTCATGGATCTTGCGGCCGGCCGGCGTGCGCCATCCGGTTTCGACCGATTCGATATCGGTCAAAAGCAGCAGGGCCTCGGCGCCTATCTCCACAGCGAGCAGAGACGCCGAAAGATCTTTGTCGATTACCGCTTCCACGCCGCGCAAACCCCCGCCCGGGGTTGTGACGACCGGGATGCCGCCACCGCCGGCGCAGATCACGATGACCCCGGCTTCGACCAGCAATCGGATCGCCGCGAGTTCGCGGATGCGGCGCGGTTCGGGCGACGGCACCACCCGCCGGAAGCCATCACCATCGCGCGCCATTGTAAATCCGGAAAAATCGCGCAACTGACGCGCTTCGCTCTCGGCATAGACCGGGCCGATCGGCTTGGTCGGGGCAGCAAAGGCGGGGTCATTGGCATCGACTTCGACCGTGGTAAGCAATGTTGCGATGTCGCGCCGCGGCAAACGGTTCGCGAGCTCCCGCTCGATGAAGTAGCCAATCATTCCTTCGCTTTGAGCGCCCAGCACGTCGAGGGAATACGGCCGGACCTTGCTGTAGGCCTGGGCTTGGAGCGCCAAGAGGCCGATCTGCGGCCCATTGCCGTGAGTCACGACAACATCGTTTTCGCGCGCGACTTCGGCAATGGCCTGCGCCGCAACAGCGACATTGCGCTGTTGAATATCGGCTTCGAGCGGCTGACCGCGCCGCAATAGCGCATTTCCGCCGAGCGCGATCACAACGCGCATGAGTGATCTCTCCCCAGGTGGCGATTCATCGGGCGGCGGTTCATCGGGCGATTTCGTGCGGGCGCACGGCGCGGGCGAGAAACGCATCGAGAAGATCGGCAAGCTTCGGCTCGCCCGCCTCGGCGAACTCATACACCGCGCGCACCACCGGTTTCTCAATGGATATCAGTCGTGCGAGATCGATCGGCGTTGCGGCGACCACGACATCGACCGGGCTTGCCGCAATGGTTTGGGCGAGCGCCGTTATCTGAGCTTCGCTGTAACCCACGGCCGGCAGCACTGCGCCGATATGGGGATATCGGGCATAGATCTCGGCAATCAGCGGCGCGGCGAAGGGCCGGGGGTCGACGATTTGCGCGCCGGCACGCGAGGCCGCGATGAACCCCGCCCCATACGCCATGCCGCCGTGGGTGATGGTGGGGCCATCTTCGATGACGAGAACACGGCGGCCTTGAAGCGGAACCGCCGCATCGAGGCGGATCGGAGAAGCCGCGCGCAGGATCGGCGCCCGCGCATTGACGGCGCGCGCGGCGGCGGCGGCCTGTTCCGTAGCGACAGGCCCGGCCACGTCAGTCTTGGCGACGACGATGATATCCGCCATGCGCAAGACGCTCTCGCCGGGATGATGACTTGCCGTCTGATCGGGGCGGAGCGCATCGACGAGCACGATGTGGAGCGCGGGGCGGAAGAACGGAAAATCATTGTTGCCGCCGTCCCAAAGGATGACGTCCGCCTCGCTCTCGGCGGCGGCGAGAACCTGCGCGTAATCGACCCCGGCGAAGACAATGTTGCCAGCGGCGATGTGCGGCTCGTATTCCTCGCGCTCCTCGATCGTGCACCGCGCAACGGCGAGGTCTTCCAACGTTGCGAAGCGCTGCAGCCGTTCGCGCGCGAGATCGCCGTAGGGCATCGGGTGCCGCACCACGGCAACGTGCAAGCCCCGGCCGCTCAGCCGCCGGGAGAGATAGCGCGCGGCCTGCGACTTTCCGCATCCGGTGCGCACCGCGGTAACGGCGATGACGGGCTTTGCCGATTCAAGCATGGTGCGGTCGGGCCCAAGCAAGGTGAAGTCGGCGCCGGCGGCAAGCACACGGGATGCCAGATGCATTACGGTCGCGTGCGTCACATCGCTATAGGCGAACACCGCTTCGTTCACAGAAAATCGCCGGCAAAGATCCTCGAGCGCGCTTTCCTCGTGGATTGGAATGCCCTGCGGATAAAGCGGGCCGGCGAGCTCGGACGGATAGATCCGGCCGGCGATGCCAGGGATTTGCGCCGCGGTGAACGCAACAACTTCAACGCCCGGATCCTTGCGGTAGACGACGTTGAAATTGTGAAAGTCGCGTCCGCCCGCCCCCAGAATGATAATGCGCCGGCGCCCTTTTGCTCCGGTCATGGGCCCATCCCCCACTCGTTCGATCAGAACGGTGCTCTCACCTTAGCGCGAAACGAGCCTTAGCGCGAAACGGGGCCGCGGGAGTGACGATGCAATGACAGGATTGATCGGGTCGGACCGGGGCGGAATTTCCAGGAATGACGCTCAGACGCCAGTGGTCTCGGCCAGCGTCAATCGCCGGACACGGTATTGCATGAAACGGTAGGACAGCGCCGAAAGAACGCGCCCCAGCCACCCATTGGGATTGGCTCCGACCGCTTTCAGGATCATGGCCATCGCCCGTTCGACGTGGTGCGGACGATAGTATCCATAAGCTTGGCGTACATAAGCGCGGACGACGCGCCGGCGCTCATAAGAGCCGCTGCCGTTCGCGGCGAAATAGGCGTAAGGGAGTTCGTCGTCTTCGCTTTCGAACACCCGCCCGAGAGCGATCCTCACCCGGGCAAAAAACCCGAGCGGTTCGCGGTCGAGATAACGCTTCATGTAGGTGTAGAACATCTTGTAGTGGCGGAGTTCATCGGCTGCGATGCGCCGGCAGATTTCCTTCAGCACCGGCTCCGCCACCGCTTCGCTGAGGGCGGTATAATAAGAGCTGGTTCCGGTTTCGACGATGCAGCGGGCGATAAGCTCGCCGGTGCGGGATCCGCGCACGGAGAGTGTCGACTCGAGAGGCAAACGATAGCCGTCGGTAAACCGTTTGAAGGCGGCGTCGAAATCGAATTCGGGATCGGCAAGCCTGGCCCATTTGCCGAGCGCCTGACCGTGCTGAACTTCTTCCAGCGCCCAGGCTCGGGCCACTTGCTGGAATTCGGGATCGTCGCCGAACACGTTGCAAAGATAGGTCGCGTAATCGCCGCCATTGTGCTCGACCAAACTCGCGGCCTTCACGACCGCGAGAACATCGGTATCGACCTTCGAATGGTCGAGCTTATCCCAGGCGATATCGTCGAGAGTCCAATGTTTCATGGCCCGCCCCCAAGCGGCTTAGCCTATTATATAAACTGGAAGGTAGGCTTCAAAGTTCCGAAAATGGGCTATCCCCGGCAGGCGGCCAGCATGGCCTCCAGGACGAGAACCCGCTTTTCGGCGGCTTTGCGGCCAGTTTCGTCCACCACATCCCCGACGTCTTCCCGGGCGTCCTTGAGTTTCGGCTCAATTTCTTCCCGTTTTAGGTCGGAAATCGGCATCGCGGCATCGGCCAGAACCGTGCAGCGCTCGGGGGTCGCTTCGGCAAAGCCGCCGGCGATGAAGATGCGGTCGGTTACGGTGCCCTTATTGTAGATATCGATGACGCCGGGGCGCACCGAGGACAGGAATAGCGAGTGCCCCGGCAGGATGCCGAAATCGCCATCGCTGCCCGGTACCACCACCATATCGACGGTGGCCGAGAACAGCAGCCGCTCGGGCGAGACCAGTTCGAAGGAAAGCTTGGCGGCGTCGGCCACAATAGGTCTCCTTAGGCGGCTTCGGCGGCCATGCGCTTGGCCTTTTCCACGGCCTGCTCGATCGTGCCCACCATATAGAAGGCGGCTTCGGGCAGATCGTCGTAATCGCCTTGGGTCAAGCCCTTGAAGCCCTTGATCGTGTCTTCGAGGTTGACGAAGACGCCGGGCGAGCCGGTGAAGACTTCGGCGACATGGAAGGGCTGCGACAGGAAACGCTGAATTTTGCGCGCACGGGAGACCGTGATCTTGTCGTCTTCGGACAATTCATCCATCCCTAAGATCGCGATGATGTCCTGCAATGATTTATATGTTTGCAAAATTTTCTGCACGTCGCGCGCCACCTTGTAGTGCTCTTCGCCAACGACTCGGGGATCGAGCACGCGCGACGTTGAGTCGAGCGGGTCGACCGCGGGGTAAATGCCCAGTTCCGCGATCTGACGCGACAGCACCGTGGTCGCGTCAAGATGCGTGAACGACGTCGCGGGGGCCGGATCGGTCAAGTCGTCGGCGGGAACGTAGATCGCCTGAACCGAAGTGATCGAGCCTTTGTTGGTCGAAGTGATGCGTTCCTGCAGCGCGCCCATATCCGTCGCCAATGTCGGCTGATAGCCGACCGCCGAAGGAATACGGCCGAGCAGCGCCGACACTTCCGAACCCGCTTGGGTGAAACGGAAGATATTGTCCACGAAGAACAACACGTCCTGGCCTTCTTCGTCGCGGAAGTACTCAGCGAGTGTCAGACCGGTGAGGCCGACACGGGCGCGGGCCCCCGGCGGCTCGTTCATCTGGCCGTAAACCAGGGCGGCTTTGGAATTGCCGCCCTTGAGGTCGATAACGCCGGATTCCACCATTTCGTGATAGAGGTCGTTGCCTTCGCGGGTGCGCTCACCCACACCGGCGAACACCGAATAGCCGCCATGGGCCTTCGCGATGTTGTTGATGAGCTCCATGATGATGACGGTTTTGCCGACACCCGCGCCGCCGAAAAGGCCGATCTTGCCGCCCTTCGGATAAGGCTCCAGCAGATCGATGACCTTGATGCCGGTCACGAGAATTTCCGCCTCGGTCGATTGCTCGATGAAACTGGGTGCCGCGCGATGAATCGGAAATTTCGCTTTGGTTTTCACCGGCCCACGCTCGTCCACCGGCTCGCCGATCACATTGATGATTCGGCCGAGAGTTTCGGGGCCGACCGGCACCATGATCGGGTTGCCGGTGTCTTTCACCTCGGCCCCGCGCACCAGCCCGTCGGTCGTATCCATGGCGACCGTGCGCACCGTCGATTCGCCCAAATGCTGCGCCACCTCGAGCACCAGCAGCTTGCCGTTGTTATCGACATGCAAGGCGTTGAGAATCGAGGGCAGCTCGCCCTCGAAGTGCACGTCAATGACGGCGCCCAGGATCTGGGTGACGGTGCCGATCGAATTATTTGCCATGGGTTCCCTGTCCTTGCGTTTTTTTGCCTGTAATTCCGGCGCTAGAGCGCTTCCGCGCCGGAGATGATTTCGATCAATTCCTTGGTGATGGAGGCTTGGCGGGTGCGGTTATAGAACAGCGTAATCCGCGCGATCATGTCGCCGGCATTGCGCGTCGCGTTATCCATCGCGGTCATCCGCGCTCCCTGCTCGCTCGCCCAGCTTTCCAGCAGCGCCCGGTAAATCTGAACCCCGAGATTGCGGCTGAGAAGGTCGCCCAAGATCTCGGTTTCGTCCGGTTCGTATTCGTAAATGCCGCGCGGCTGGCCTTTCCGCGTCGTCTCTTCTTCCGCCTTGGGCAAGGGAAGCGGGATCAAACGCTGACGCGTCATGATCTGGCTGATCGCCGATTTGAAGCGGTTATAGACCATGGTGGCGACGTCGAATTCTCCCGCCTCGAACATGCGGCGCAGCTTGTCCGCGATCGCTTCCGCCCCGGCAAAGGTCAAACGCGGCCGGCCGATATCTTCAATGGTTTCGATGATCCGGCTGCCATGGTCGCGTTTTAACTGATCGCGTCCCTTGCGGCCGACGCACAGGATTTTGACCGTTTTACCATCGCGCAGAAGCTCGCGAATCAGACGTCGCGCCTCGCGCACCACGCCGGAATTGAAGCCGCCGCACAAGCCGCGATCCGACGTCGCAACGACCAGAAGATGGACATTGTCCTTGCCGGTTCCCGCCAAAAGCGGCGGCGCGTCGGCGCGGCCTTCGTAAGCGGCGGCCAGCGATTCGAGCATCCGCGCCATGCGGTCCGAATAGGGGCGCGCCGCTTCGGCTTGTTCTTGAGCGCGGCGAAGCTTCGCCGCCGCCACCATTTTCATGGCGCTGGTGATCTTTTGCGTGGACTTCACGCTCCGGATGCGGACCCGCAGGTCCTTAAGGCTCGGCATCCTGGCTTACCCCGCGCCCGATCTTAAGCGAACGACTTGGAGAAATTGTCGAGGAAGGATTTCAACCGTTCCTCGGTCTTATCCGAAATAGCCCCTTCGCTGCGGATCGCCTTCAGGATATCGGCGCCGTCCTGGCGTATCGCATTCATCAACGCGGCCTCGAATCGAGTGACCGCATCGGTGGGGACTTTATCGAGATAGCCGCGAACGCCGGCATAAACCGAAATCACCTGTTCTTCCACGGGAAGCGGCCGGTATTGCGGCTGTTTCAACAGCTCGGTCAAACGGGCACCCCGGGCAAGCAGTCTTTGCGTCGACGCGTCGAGATCGGAGCTGAATTGAGCGAAGGACGCCATTTCGCGGTATTGCGCCAGCTCCAGCTTGATTTTGCCGGCCACCTGTTTCATCGCCTTGATTTGGGCCGCCGAGCCGACGCGGCTCACCGACAAACCGACATTCACCGCCGGCCGCACGCCGGAATAGAAGAGATCGGTTTCGAGGAAGATCTGGCCGTCGGTGATCGAAATCACATTGGTCGGAATATAGGCTGAAACGTCGCCGGCCTGGGTTTCAATCACCGGCAAAGCGGTTAGCGAACCGGAGCCGTGCTCCTTGTTCATCTTCGCCGCCCGTTCGAGCAAGCGCGAATGGAGGTAGAACACGTCGCCCGGATAGGCTTCGCGGCCAGGCGGGCGGCGCAACAGCAACGACATCTGGCGATAGGCGATCGCGTGCTTCGACAGGTCATCGTAGAAGATGACCGCGTGCATGCCGTTGTCGCGGAAGAATTCGCCCATGGCGCAGCCGGTGTAAGGCGCCAAGAATTGCAGCGGCGCCGGCTCGGATGCGGTCGCGGCGACGATGATGCTGTAATCCATAGCGCCATAGTCCGTCAGCGTCTTGACGATCTGAGCGACGGTGGAGCGCTTCTGGCCGATGGCGACATAGATGCAATAAAGCTTTTTCGATTCGTCGCCCGTTTCGTTGACCGCTTTCTGATTGATGATCGTATCGATGGCGATGGCGGTCTTGCCGGTCTGGCGGTCGCCGATGATGAGTTCGCGCTGGCCGCGCCCAACCGGGATCAAGCTGTCTACGGCCTTGAGGCCGGTCTGCATCGGCTCATGCACCGAACGGCGCGGAATGATTCCCGGCGCCTTCACTTCGACTCGCGTAAGCGTCACGTCCTTAAGCGGACCCTTGCCGTCGATCGGATTGCCCAGGGCATCCACGACGCGGCCGAGCAAACCCTTGCCCACCGGCACTTCGACAATGGCGCCGGTGCGCTTGACGATATCGCCTTCCTTGATGCCGCGGTCGTCGCCGAAAATGACGACGCCGACATTGTCGGATTCAAGGTTGAGCGCCATGCCTTTGACGCCGCCGGGGAATTCGACCATCTCGCCGGCCTGGACCTTATCGAGGCCATAGATGCGCGCGATGCCGTCGCCCACCGACAACACTTGACCCACTTCGGCGACGTCCGCTTCCGCTCCGAAATTGGCAATCTGCTCTTTGAGAATCGCGGAGATTTCCGCGGCCCGGATTTCCATTAACTCGCCCCCTTCATCGCAAGCTCGAGCTTGCGTAACTTGGTCTTCAGCGATGCGTCGAAAAGTTTCGATCCGACTTTGACGACAAGCCCGCCCAAAAGATCGCGGTCGATACGCGTTTGAATGGCCACCTTGCCGCCGACGAGCTTCTTCAGCATTTCGGTCAGCGATGCGGTCTGTGCTGGGTTGAGCGGCTGAGCCGCCGTGACTTCCGCCGTAATTTCGCCGCGGCGGGCGGCGAGCTCGGCCAAATACGCGTCGATCATCCGTTCCAGCGCGAAGAGACGGCGATTGGCGGCGACCAGCGCCGCGAAATTGCGAACCAGCGTACTTATTTTTGCGCGATCGAGAACGGCACCGAGGGCTCTGGCCTGCTCGCCGCGGGAAAGAACGGGGCTGCGCACCAAACGCCGCAAATCCTCGCTCTGCGCCAGCATGTCCTTCAGCGCGCGAAGATCGTTTGCGACTTGATCAAGCGCAGCGCCTTCATCGGCGAGCTCGAATAAGGCCGTCGCATAACGCAATGCGATTTTCCCGGTACGTTGGGATGCCACTGAACCCTGTCCCCTACCTTTAAAAGCGGGGCCCTTGAAAGCTGGGCCCTTGAGATCGGGGCGCGTTTTGAGGGCGCCGCGAACAAAAAAACTTTTCCTACGCTGCCCAAAAGCGCGCCGGAAAAGGCAGCGATAGGTATCACAGGCTCTGGGGGCTTGCAACGGCACGAGACGCGGCAAACCGTCCCAATCGAGGCCGCCGTCTGAACGAAAAGAATCAATAATTTCCTATGGTTAATGGCCCACGCAAGCGATGCACCGGGGAACTAAAGGAAGCTGTAGGGGTCGATATCGATCCGGATGCGAACCCCCTTCGCTTTAACCCTTTCCAGCCAATCGCGGATGGCGGCCTGAACGTTCACGTCGCGGCCCGCCTTGACCAAGAGCCGCCAGCGGTACTGGGAGGCCAGACGGCGCAAGGGAGCGGGTGCCGGGCCAAGAACCGTCAGCCCCGGCCCGGTTGGAGCGCAGCGTGCCAAGCTCCGCGCGGCGGCAATGACCGCATTTTCGTCGCCGCCGGTCACGATGATCGCCGCCAAACGGCCATAGGGCGGCATGCCATGGGCGCGACGCGAGGCGGCTTCGGCTTGATAGAATCGATCGCGATCGCCGGACAGCAGCGCCTGCATGACCGGATGCTCGGGCATAAAGGTCTGGATGTAGACCCGGCCCGGGCGCTCGGCCCTTCCTGCGCGCCCCGATACTTGGGAGAGCAACTGATAGGTGCGTTCGGAGGCACGAAGATCGCCGCCGGCAAGTCCGAGGTCACCGTCGACCACCCCGACCAAGGTCAGCAACGGAAAGTGATGCCCCTTGGCCACCACTTGGGTTCCGATGATGAGATCGAATTCCCGCGCCTCCACCCGGGCGATGAAATCGCCGGCCGCACCGGGGCCGCGCAGCGTGTCGCTGGTCATGACGCCGATCCGGGCTTTCGGGAAAAGTGCGGTGGCTTCGTCCGCCAAACGTTCGACCCCCGGCCCGCAGGCGGCAAAAGAATCGGTGGACTGGCATTTCGGACAGGTCGCCGGCGGCGGGGTCGTGAACCCGCAATGGTGGCAGCGCAGCCGTGATTCCCGTCTATGCTCGACTAGCCAAGCCGTGCAATTCGGGCATTGCAGGCGATGGCCGCAAGTTCGGCATAAGGTAAGCGGCGCGTAGCCGCGGCGATTGAGAAACAGCAGAGCTTGCTCGCCCGCCGCAAAGGTCTCGTCCAAAGCTTTACGCAAAGTCGGCGCAATCCAGGCTTGGCGCGGCGGCCTATCGGCGCGCATGTCGACGAGCGAAATTTCCGGCAGCTTCGCCCCGGCGAAGCGGTCCGGCAGATGGAGGCGTTGATAACGTCCCGATTCGACATTGGCGAAAGTTTCGAGCGACGGTGTCGCCGAGACCAGCGCAATCGGGATGTTTTCGATATGGGCGCGCACCACAGCCATATCGCGGGCCTGATAGATGACACCTTCTTCCTGTTTGAAGGATGCATCGTGCTCTTCATCGACCACGATCAGACCCAGTTCGGCAAAGGGCAGGAACAGCGCGGAGCGGGCGCCGACCACGACACGGGCGCGCCCTTGCGCAACCGCGCGCCAAATGTGACGGCGCTGAGCGGAGGTTAGATCGGAATGCCATTCCGCGGGTGGCGCTCCGAATCGCTCTTCAAATCGCCCCAGCCATTGCGCGGTCAGGGCGATTTCGGGAACCAGCACCAGAACCTGCTTGCCTGCGGAAAGTGCGGTGGCGATCGCACTTAAATAAACTTCGGTCTTGCCGGAGCCGGTGACGCCATCGAGCAGCGTCACCGAAAATCCGCCGGACCGGGCTTTTGCCGAGAGATCGTCGGCGCAGGCCCGTTGATCGGGCGAAAGCGGCGGCCCCGATGATTTGATTTCGGGCGCCGCGAAGACCGGTGCTCTTCCGATCGGGACGGTTCGGAGCGCTCCCGCTTCGGTCAATCCCTTGATCACCGAGGCCGTAACGCCGGCCTCGCGGGAAAGATCGGCGGCGGAAAGCGCCGGGTTGGCCAAAAGGGCCCGGCGAACCCGCTCCCGCGCCTCCGTCCATTTGAATTTCGGCGGCGGCGTGAAATTCGCGGTGAGCACATAGCCGCTCTGCGGCTTTTCGGGATCGAGCGCATCGGGCGCGCTCATCACCATCTTGAGAACGGCGCCTCGCGCCGCACAATTGTAGCGCGCCACCCAATCGACGAATCGGCGCAATGAAGCGGTAAGCGGCAAGGCCTCCAACCGGCGCTTGATATCTTTCAGGCGGGATGATGCAATCTTGTTGTCGCTTGGATCGCCATCCCAAACACAGCCGATCCGTTCGCGATTGCCAAGCGGCACGGCGACGAAATCGCCCGGCGCAATCGAAAGCTGCGCCGGTGCGCGATAGTCGTAAGCCCCATCAATCGCTAATGGCAGAAGCACGCGCGCACGCGCCGGTTCGTTGCGAATGTCAAGCGGCTGTGAGGAACTGGCGCCCGTTTCCGGCATGGGATACACTCTAGCCGGGCTGCGAAAACACTGCCACGATGGCGCAGCGGCCAAGCCGGGTTTTTGACCGATCTGGTGACCGATCTGGTCCCCAATCCGGTGGAAGTCTCGGCAGCATCTCGGGACGGATGCTCAAGGAAGGAAATGTCGCAGGAGCAGGAACCGATCACGCGTAATCCCGCCAACGGCGTCGCTTCGGCGAAGGCTGAACTCGATGGCGCACGGGTTGCGGCATTCCTGCGGAAAAACCCCGATTTTCTGCTCCGTCATCCCGACCTGATCGCGACCTTGACGCCCCCCGCCAAACAGAGCGGCGACAATGTCGAGGATTTCCAGAACTTCCTGATCGCGCGATTGCGCGCGGAAGCCGAGCGGCTCCAAGCCGATAACCGCGATTTGCTGCTCACCAGCCGCGACAATCTGTCGGGCCAGCGGCGGATTCACGATGCGGCCCTGGCCCTCATTGGCGCCCACGATTTCGAGCAATTGATCCATGTCATTACCACCGATCTGGCGCTGATCCTCGATCTCGATGTGGTGACGCTATGCGTCGAGGTCGCCGATACCAAATGGCCGCGCTCGGTCGGAGGCGGCGTCTTTACCCTGCAACGGGGCGCGGTGGACGAACTGATCGGCGCCGGGCATGATTTCATACTTTTCCGCAAGCGGCCGGGCGAGCGCGCGGTATTCGGCAGCGCAACCGGCCTCGTGCAGTCGAGCGCCTTGTTGCGCCTGCGCTTCGGCGCCAAGAGCCCCACCGGCATTTTGGCGATGGGCTCCCGTCATGACGACATGTTCCACCCCGGCCAGGGAACCGAATTGCTGAATTTCCTGGCCCGCGTCGTCGAGCTTAGCGTCCGAGTGTGGCTCGATCTTCCCGAGTGACGCCGGCCCGAATGCCGCCGGCCCGAATGGCACCGGGCCAAGTGACGCCGGGCCGGGCGACAAAGAAATCGGATTTTTCCGATCTCACTTCCGTCGTCGCGGATTGGCTTTCCTGGCTCGAACATGAGCGGCGCGGCGCGCGCCATACGATTGCCGCCTATCGCCGCGACATCGGGAATTTCCTGGCCTTCGCCACCGGACATCTGGGCGACGCCCTTCAACTTTCCGATCTTGAAAAAATGCGCGCCGCCGATTTCCGGGCTTGGCTGGCGAGGCGGACTTCGGAGAAGCGCGCAAAAACCTCGACCGCGCGGGCGTTGTCGGCTCTGCGAAGCTTCTTTCGTTTTCTCGAGCGCAGCCGAAAATTCTCCAACCCGTCGCTGAAGATCATCCGCACGCCGAAACTTCCCCGTTCCTTGCCGAAACCTTTATCGGAAGACGAAGCGGCGGACGCGGTGGCGCGGATCGGCGACATGGCGGCAGAGCCCTGGATCGGCTTGCGCGACGTAGCCCTCATATCCCTGCTCTACGGCTGCGGCCTTCGCATCGACGAAGCATTGTCTTTGGAACGGCGCGCGGCGCCCTTCGATGATCTGTTGCGGATCAAAGGCAAGGGCAATAAGGAACGCGTCGTGCCGGTCCTATCCGCTGTCAGCGATGCGATCGTGCGCTACCTCGCCGCCTGCCCGTTCCGACTGCAGCCCGGCGATCCGCTTTTCGTCGGAGCCCGCGGCAAACGGCTTCAGGCCGGGGTGGTGCAGCGTCAAATGCGCAAGCTGCGCGGCTATCTAGGCTTGCCGGAAACCGCGACACCCCATGCCCTGCGGCATAGCTTCGCCACCCATCTGCTTTCCGATGGCGGCGATTTGCGGGCGATTCAGGAATTGCTGGGTCACGCGTCGCTGTCCACGACGCAGCGCTATACCGCGGTGGACCAAGCCCAATTGATGAAGGTTTATGCCAAGGCGCATCCCCGGGCGCGTTAAACACGTGAGCGTTAAATCCTGCGTGTTTGCTCGGAGGGAAATGTCCGTCAGATGTGAATAGCCCGGCCGCCGACGGCCAGAGCCGCTTCGTGGACGGCTTCGTTCAAGGTCGGATGGGCGTGGCAGATGCGCGCCAGATCTTCCGCCGATCCGCCGAATTCCATCGCCACCACCGCTTCGTGAATCATCGTTCCCGCATCGGCGCCAAGAATGTGCACGCCCAAGATGCGATCGGTTTTGGCGTCCGCCAGAATCTTCACCATGCCTTCGACGGCGCCGTAAATGCGGGCGCGGGGATTGGCGGTGAAGGGGAATTTTCCGACTTTATAGAGAACGCTTGCGTCCTTCAGCTCTTCTTCCGTGCGCCCCACCGAGGCGACTTCGGGGGCGGTGTAAACCACCGACGGGATTGCCTCGTAATTCACATGACCCGCTTGGCCGGCGAGAATTTCGGCGACCGCAATGCCCTCGTCCGACGCCTTATGGGCCAGTTGCGGTCCGGCGATCACGTCGCCGATGGCATAGACGCCTTCGGCCGAAGTCCGGAAATGCTCGTCGATTTTGATGCGTCCCGAATTATCGATGGCAACCCCTGCTTCCGCCAATCCAAGCCCCTCCGTAAAGGGCCGCCGGCCGATCGCCACCAACACCACATCGGCTTCGAGAGATTCTTCGTTACCGCCATTGGCGGGACTGATTTTCAGCAAGACGCCGGTCTTCGTCGTTTCGGCGCTGGTAACTTTCATCGATAGCCGGAACTTCAATCCCTGCTTTTCGAGAATGCGTTTGAACTGCTGGCCGATTTCCCGGTCCACGGCGGGAACGATGCGGTCAAGAAACTCGACGACCGTCACCTCAGCGCCCAGCCTATGCCAAACCGAACCGAGTTCGAGCCCGATATAGCCGCCGCCGACAACCACCATGCGCTTCGGCACAGAAGTTAACGACAATGCGCCGGTCGAGGTGACGATTCGTTTTTCGTCGATGGGGACGTTGCGGAGCGGGATCGGTTCGGACCCGGTCGCGATCACAATATTGCCGGCCTGAATCGTTTCCGGCTTTTTCGAGCCGTTCGTGATTTCGACGGCGCCGTTGCCGGCGAGCCGTGCGGCACCGGTCATCGCGGTGATTTTATTCTTCTTGAAGAGATAGGCGACGCCATTGGTATTGTCGCTGACGTTCTTATCTTTGTTTTCCAACATGGCCGTGAGATCGAGCGACGGTTTTCCCGCCGATATTCCAAATCGCTCGAGGCCGTGGCCGATTTCCGCGAATTTCTCCGAGGAAGTGAGCAGCGCCTTCGACGGAATGCAGCCGACATTGAGGCAAGTTCCGCCGAGAGTCTCGCGCTTGTCGACGCAAACGACACTCATGCCCAATTGTGCCGCACGAATTGCCGCGACATAGCCGCCGGGCCCGGCCCCGATGACCGCTAGATCGTATGTGCCGTTCGCCTTCGCCATCAGATATCGAGCAGCATGCGCTGCGGGTCCTCGATGCATTCCTTGACGCGCACCAGAAACGTCACCGCCTCGCGCCCATCGACGACGCGGTGGTCGTAGGTGAGCGCCACGTACATCATCGGACGGATTTCAATTTTGCCGTCCACCGCCACGGGTCGCTGCTGAACCTTGTGCATCCCTAAGATTCCCGATTGCGGCGGATTGAGAATCGGCGTCGACATCAGCGAGCCGTAGACGCCGCCATTGGTGATGGTGAAGGTTCCACCGGAGAGATCGCCGAGCGCCAGCTTCCCGTCCCGCGCCTTCTTCGCCAGTTCGGCGATTTTGAGTTCGAGCGCGGCAATCGATAGACGGTCGGCGTCGCGCACCACCGGAACCACCAGACCTTGGGGCGTTCCGACCGCAACCCCGATGTCGTAATGATTCTTGTAGACGATGTCTTCGCCGTCGACCTCGGCGTTTACCGCCGGAATTTCCTTCAGCGCCGCAATCGCCGCTTTGACGAAAAAGGAGAGGAAGCCGAGCTTGGCGCCGTATTTCTTTTCGAAGGCTTCGCGGTAGCGGTCGCGGGCCGCCAAAGTTGCCGTCATGTCCACTTCGTTGAAGGTGGTCAGCATCGCCGCGGTGTTTTGCGCGGCTTTCAGCCGCTCGGCGATGCGCCGGCGCAAGCCGGTCATGCGGGTGCGTTCTTCCCGCGGCCTGGTCTCGGGGGCCACCGGTTCGGGCGAAGGTTCGAACCCCGGTGGCATCGGTATCGATGTCGGCGCCGGTTTCGGCGGCTCGTGTTTACGCGTTTCGACGACGGCGAGCACGTCGCCCTTGGTCACGCGGCCGCCTTTTCCGCTGCCGTGAATGGCCGCTGGGTTCAGGCGATGCTCGTCCACCAATCTCCGCACCGCCGGCGCCAGGAGCTGCGCCGCCGCGGCTTGAGGCGCCACCGGTTGAGGTGCCAGGATGGGCGCTGGGCGCGCAGCCGGAGGTTCGACTTTGGGCGCTGCGACGGTCCGGCCGGGCCGATGTGCCGCCTGCATCGCCGCTTCCTCGGTAATGACGCCCAGCGCACCGCCCACCGGGACTTCCGCGCCTTCTTCGGCCAGGATTTGGGCCAGGGTGCCGGAGGTCTGGGCATAGACCTCCAATGTCACTTTATCGGTTTCGAGCTCAACCAGCGCATCATCGACGGCGACCGGCTCGCCGACTTTTTTGAGCCATTTGGCGACCGTCGCGACGGTCACCGATTCGCCCAGTGCGGGCACCGTGATTTGTGTCGTCATGAGTTCCCCGTTCCCCTGCCGGCCCGTCTAAAGAGTCAGGGCCTGATCGACCAATTGCCGCTGTTCCGCGATATGGCGGCTATGTAAGCCGGTGGCGGGCGACGCCGATTCGCCGCGACCCACATAGACCGGAGTCTTGCTCGCGGTTTTGACTTGCGTCAGCACATCTTGAATACGCGGCGCCACAAAAGTCCAGGCGCCCATATTCATCGATTCCTCCTGGCACCAGATGACGTCCGCCTTGGGGAAGCGCGCAAGTTCCGCCGCCAGCGCCCGGTACGGAAACGGATAGAGCTGTTCCAGACGGATAAAGAAGACATTCTTCAAGTCGCGCTTTTGCCGTTCCTCCCACAAATCGTAATAGACCTTGCCCGAGCACAAGATGACCCGTTTTACGTCGTCATCGGGGCAGAGCCGCCCGTGTTCGAGAAGCACGCGATGGAACGAGCTGCCTTCCGCCATCATGTCAAAGGACGAAACGGCGAGTTTGTGGCGCAGCAGCGATTTCGGCGTGAAGACGATCAGCGGTTTGCGGAACGGACGGCGCACTTGGCGGCGCAGAATGTGGAAATAGCTGGCCGGGGTCGTGCAATTGGCGACCTGGAGATTATCCTGGGCGCAGAGCTGCAAGTACCGCTCCATGCGGCCGGAAGAATGTTCCGGTCCCTGGCCTTCATAGCCGTGGGGCAGCAACATGACGAGACCGGACATGCGCAGCCATTTTGATTCGCCGGAGCAGATAAACTGATCGATGATGGCCTGCGCGCCATTGGCGAAATCGCCGAACTGGGCCTCCCAGATGACCAGGGCGTGGGGTTCGGCCAAGCTGTAACCGTATTCGAAACCCAAAACCGACGCTTCCGAAAGCGGGCTGTCGATAACTTCGAACAGCGCCTGCCCTTTCGCGAGATTATTGAGCGGAATGAACCGGTCTTCGGTTTCTTGATCGATCAGGACGGCGTGACGCTGGCTGAAGGTGCCGCGTCCCGAATCCTGGCCGCTCAGGCGGACCGGAGTGCCTTCGCTCAGAAGCGTGCCGAAGGCGAGGGCTTCGGCGGTTGCCCAATCGATATCGGCACCTTTCTCGATGATCTCGCGCTTGGCCGTGAATTGCCGTCCCAGCTTTGGGTGAAGATGGAAGGATTTCGGCACCTTGACCAGCTGCATGCCGATGTCGCGCAGCATCTTTTCCGGCACGGCCGTTTCGCCGCGCCGCGCCTCGCCGCGCGCCACTTCGAATCCGCTCCACGTGCCCTCGAGCCAATCGGCTTTGTTGGGCTTATAGGCCTTCGACGAAGCCAGAGCGTCTTCGAGAATGCGTTGAAACTCGGCAACCATCGCATCCGCCTCGCCGGCAGCGAGCATGCCTTCGTTTTCGAGCCTTTCGGCGTAGATTTCACGCGTCGTCGGATGCTTGCCGATGGTTTTATACATCAGCGGTTGGGTGAAGGCCGGCTCGTCGCTTTCATTGTGGCCGAAGCGGCGGTAGCAGAACATGTCCACCACCACGTCTTTCTTGAATTGCTGGCGGAATTCCATCGCGAGCCCCGAGACGAACACCACCGCCTCCGGATCGTCGCCGTTGACATGGAAGATCGGGGCTTGAACGCCCTTCGCCAAATCCGAGCAATAGGGCGAGGAGCGAGAATAGTTGGGGCTGGTGGTGAAGCCGATCTGATTGTTGACGATGAAATGGATCGTGCCGCCGGTGCGATACCCTTTCAATTCGGCAAGATCGAATGTCTCGGCGACCAAGCCCTGGCCGGCGAAGGCGGCGTCGCCGTGCATCAACAATCCCATGACCTTGTCGCGCATATCGCGGGCGCCATTGCCGGTGCTCCGCCGAGTCTGCTTCGCCCGCACCTTGCCGAGCACGACCGGATCGACAGCCTCGAGATGCGAGGGATTGGCGGTGAGCGAGAGATGCACAGAATGGCCTTCCACGTCGCGGTCGGAAGAGGTGCCGAGGTGATATTTCACGTCGCCGGAGCCGAGCACGTCGTCGGGGAACGCGGTACCGCCCTGGAACTCGGAAAAGATCGCGGCGAACGGCTTGCCCAGGAAGTTGGCGAGCACATTGAGACGGCCGCGGTGTGGCATGCCGACGATAATCTCTTCCACACCGAGCGAGGCGCCACTGGATAAAATTTGCTCAAGGGCCGGAATCGCAGATTCGGCGCCATCGAGCCCGAAACGCTTGGTGCCGGTGAATTTGCGGTCGAGGAATCGCTCGAAGGTTTCGGCGGAGATCAAACCGGCGAGGATCGCGCGTTTATTTTGCGCCGAATAGTTCGGCTGACTTTCATTGCGCTCGACGCGTTCCTGGATCCAATTCTTTTGATCGGGATCCTGGATATGCATGAATTCAACGCCGACCGAGCGGCAATAAGTCCGGTGAAGTTTTTCCAGGATCAGCCGGAGCGTCGCCCGCTCGAAGCCCATGAATTTGCCGACATAGATTTCGCGGTCGAGATCGGCCTCGATAAATCCGTAAGTCTCGGGCTGAAGCTCGGGATGCGCGCCGCGGCCTTCCAAGCCGAGGGGATCGAGATCGGCCATCAAATGGCCGCGCACGCGATAGGCGCGGATCATGGCAATCGCCCGGATCGAATCCCGGCAGGCGGAGCGCAATTGCTCCGAGATTTCCTCGCTCGGAATTCCGGCTTGCGGAAGGCGCGCGGGCGCCGCAGCACCATTCGCGCCGTTAGCGCCGATCACTTTGGTTTTGCGGGGCGCCCAACTCGCCCCTTTCAGATCGGAGACCAGTTGGCTTGCGTCATCGCCGAGAGACGCAAAATAGGCGGCCCAGCTTGGATCGACTGAGCCTGGGTCTTCCAGATATTGGAGGTAGAGCTCGGCGACGACAGTAGCGTTCGCGCCGAGGAGCAAAGAGTCTTGGGTGTTTCGCGATTCCATGGCCGGCCGGAGGGCGCCGCGTTCTAAGGGGCGCGGTCTGATTAGAGATACAAAACTATGGTTAAGATGTTGTTGCTGGAAGGGCTAATGTCAAAAGGCCAAAAACATCGACCTTTGATACGGCATTTCCGGGAATTTCCGTTTTATTTCAGCTTCTTGGCCAACAAAGCGGCGGTTTCGCCCGGGGTCTTGGCAACCGCAACACCGGCACTTTTCAGGGCTTCGATCTTGTCTTCGGCCCTTCCCTTGCCCCCGGAAACGATGGCCCCCGCATGACCCATGCGGCGGCCCGGCGGAGCGGTACGCCCGGCGATGAAGGCAACCACCGGCTTTTTGGAGCGCGCTGATTTCAGAAAGGCCGCGGCTTCCTCTTCGGCGGTGCCGCCGATTTCGCCGATCAACACGATGCCGCGGGTGTCGGGATCGGCCAGAAACAGTTCGAGGCAATCGATGAAATTGGTGCCATTCACCGGATCCCCGCCGATCCCAATGCAGGTCGATTGACCGAGCCCGGCCGCCGTCGTGTACGCGACCGCCTCGTAAGTGAGCGTTCCGGAGCGCGAGACGATGCCGACATGGCCGGGCTTATGGATGTGCCCCGGCATGATTCCGATTTTACACGCGCCGGGCGTGATGATGCCGGGACAATTGGGGCCGATAAGGCGGGTCTTCGATCCTTGCAAGGCGCGTTTCACACGGACCATGTCGAGCACGGGAATACCTTCGGTGATGCAGACGACGAGTTTCACCTCGGCGTCGATCGCCTCCAAAATCGCGTCGGCGGCAAAAGGCGGCGGCACATATATGACGCTGGCATCGGCGCCGGTTTTCGCCACCGCATCGGCGACCGTATCGAAAACCGGGAGATCGAGATGCTTCGTGCCGCCTTTGCCCGGCGTCACGCCGCCGACCATTTTCGTGCCGTAAGCAATCGCCTGTTCGGAATGGAAGGTGCCTTGGGCCCCGGTAAAGCCCTGACAGATCACTTTCGTCTTTTTGTCGACGAGGACCGCCATTACGCCGCGCTCCGCACGGCTTTGACGATTTTGCGCGCGGCGTCTTCCAAGCTATTCGCGGCGATGATTTTCAAACCCGATTTGGCGAGGATTTCCTTTCCCAGCTCGACATTGGTGCCTTCCAGGCGAACCACCAATGGCACCACGAGATTCACTTCGCGCATGGCGGCGATGATCCCTTCCGCGATCACGTCGCAGCGCATGATACCGCCGAAAATATTGACCATAATTCCTTCGACCTTCGGATCGCGCACGATCAATTTGAAGGCCGTCGCGACGCGCTCGCGGGTCGCCCCGCCGCCGACATCGAGAAAATTCGCGGGGTCGCCGCCCGCCATCTTGATCGTGTCCATGGTCGCCATGGCAAGACCGGCGCCATTCACCATGCAGCCGATATTGCCGTCGAGCTTGACGTAATTGAGGCCGTTGCGCGCCGCCTCGGTTTCGGTCGCATCTTCTTCGTCTTCATCGCGAAGCTCTTCGATTTCCTTGTGACGGAATAGCGCGTTGTCGTCGAAATTCATCTTGGCGTCGAGCGCAAGCACCCTTCCGTCCTTGGTGACGACGAGGGGATTGATCTCGATCAGGCTCGCATCGCAGGTCATGAAAGCGAGATAGAGCGCGGTCAAAAGCTCGATCGCCCGGGCCGCGACGTCTCCCGAAAGGCCTAAATGAAACACCACTTTGCGCGCGTGGAACGGTTCAATGCCGCTGGCCGGATCAATCGCAACCTTGATGAGCCGTTTCGGTTCCTTGGCGGCGACCTCTTCGATATCCATGCCGCCGGCATCCGAAGCCAGAATGGTGACGCGGCTGGTCGCGCGATCGATCAACAGGCTGGCATAGAGCTCGTTGGCGATGCCGCAGCCTTCTTCGATATAGACGCGTTTGACTTCTTTGCCCTCGGGCCCCGTCTGCTTGGTGACGAGCTTGGTGCCGAGCAACGCCTTGGCGGCATCGCGCACGTCGGCGAGGGATTTGACGACCTTGATGCCCCCGGCCTTGCCGCGACCGCCGGCGTGAATTTGCGCTTTGACGACCCAGACATTGCCGCCCAGAGTCTTGGCGGCTTGCTCGGCTTCCTTCGGCGTATAGGCAATGGCGCCGCGCGGCACCGCCACGCCGAAACGGGCGAGCAGCTGTTTAGCCTGATATTCGTGGATATTCATCGACGCCGGGTTTTGGGACGCCAGCAGATTGTGGCGTCTCTAGCAAAAGCCGAAATACCGCCCGGGCGCAAGCCCCGTGGCGTCTATAATCCGGCGCCGAAATGCCGCTTTAAGCCGTTTCGCCGTGGCGGTGCCGCTTGGCGGTCGCATAGCGGCATCCGTGGAGGCGATTTCGTATCGGCCAGCCGCCGTCAGGCGGTTTCGTATCGGCCAGCCGCCGTCAGGCGGTTTCGTATCGGCCAGCCGCCGTCAGGCGGTTTCGTATCGGCCAGCCGCCGTCAGGCGGTTTCGTATCTGAAAGTGAGCTTGAGCTCGCCGGCCAAACTGACGATCGCGGCCAAACAAGCGGGGGCACGTTCATCACGAACCGAAATGGCGAATCGGGCGATATATTGACTGCCCATCGCGCCCGCCAGCCGTTCCGCATTCATACGGATGACCCGGGCGCCGTGCTGGTCCATGATTTTGATGATCTTGGCCACGAGGCCCGCCCGGTCGCCCCCCGAAAGGATGACTCGGTGGGTGATGCGGCTGCTAACGCCCAGCGTGGTCTTGACCTGGATTTCCTTCACCCGCAACTCGCCGCCCTGGACTTCCGGCAAGACTTCGATCTCACGCCGCAGCCCATCGATCGTCATGTCTTTCGGCATTTCATAGAGCATGGTGAGTTCCGCCGCCTCGCCGAGCCCGGCGAAGGTCAAATCCCCCAAGCTACCGCCCATCTCGAAAAGCCGTCCGGTGATCTTCGAGATCAGGCCCGCTCGATCGGGACCGATATAGGAAATGAGCGCATTGTCGGCCATGTGGTGAAAATCCTCCCTTTATCTGACCGTCGCGATCTAGCCCTTCATGGCCTTGACCATGGCCTGGCCGATATCGACGATAGTTTCCGCCACGGCGACGCCCGCGCTCTTCAGTGCGTCTTTTTTGGCGTCCGCCGTTTCCTTGCCTCCTGAAACGATGGCGCCGGCGTGACCCATGCGTCTGCCCGGCGGCGCCGCGGCGCCCGCGATGAAAGCCGCCACCGGCTTTTTCTTCGTCTTCCACGACTTGATGAATTCGGCGGCGTCAACTTCGGCAGTGCCGCCGATTTCGCCGATCATCACAATGGCGTCGGTGTCCGGATCGTCGAGGAAAAGCGTCAGCGCATCGACGAAATTGGTGCCGTTCACCGGGTCGCCGCCGATGCCGATAATGGTCGATTGACCGAGCCCCGCGATGCCGGTGCGAACCGCGGTTTCGTAACTGAGCGTGCCTGAGCGCGACACCACGCCGACCTTGCCCGGCTTATGAATGTAGCCCGGCATGATTCCGATTTTCCCGATGCCCGGGGAAATGACGCCCGGGCAATTCGGGCCGACAAGCCTGGTCTTCTTGCCCTTCATTTCGGCTTTGACCCGCTGCATATCGCGGACCGGGATGCCGTCGGTAATGCAGACGACAAGTTCGAGGCCGGCATCGACCGCTTCGAGAATCGCGTCCGCCGCAAAAGGGGGCGGAACATAAATGCCGGAAGCATTGGCGCCGGTCTTCGCCACCGCTTCCGCCACGGTGTTGAACACAGGCAGATTCAAATGCGAGGTGCCGCCTTTGTCCGGCGTAACGCCGCCCACCATGTTCGTGCCATATTTGATCGCCTGTTCCGAATGGAACGTGCCCTGGGCTCCGGTGAAGCCCTGGCAAATAATCTTCGATTCGCGCGTGATGAGGACCGACATCACGCCACCTTCTTCACGGCTTCGACGATCTTCTTCGCCGCTTCGTCCATCGAAGAGCAAGGCTGAATCGGCAGACCGGATTTTTCGAGAATTTCACGCCCCAACTCGACATTTGTGCCTTCGAGGCGAACGACGAGCGGCTTCTTAAGCCCGACTTCACGGGCGGCATTCACCAGACCTTCGGCGATCGAATTGCAGCGCATCATGCCGCCGAAGATGTTGAGCAAGATTCCCTTCACGTCGGGATCGGAATAGACGAGCTTGAACGCCGCAGCGACCCGTTCGGGCGTCGCCGCACCGGCCACGTCCATGAAATTGGCGGCAGCACCCCCGTAATGTTTCAGGATGTCCATGGTCGCCATCGAAAGGCCGGCGCCGTTGACCATCAGGCCGATGGAGCCCGGCAATTTTACATAGTTGAGATCGTGACGCGCCGCTTCGAGTTCCAGCGGATCGATTTCATCGTCGTCGCGCAGCTCGGTGATGTCGCGGTGACGGAACAACGCGTTGTCGTCAAAACTCATTTTGCAATCGAGCGCCATGATATCGCCGGCCTTGGTCACCACCAGCGGATTGATTTCGAGCAGAGACGCATCGAGGTCGTAGAACGCGCGGAAGCAATTGAGGATCGCTTTTTGCGCCGCTCGCGCCGTCTTGCCCTTCAAGCCGAGATCATAAGAAAGGCTGCGGGCGTGGTGTTGATGCAGCTCTTGGGCCGGGGCGAGGCAAATTTTAAGAATCTTGTCGGGTGATTTCTCCGCCACCTCTTCGATGTCCATGCCGCCTTCGGTGGACGCGATGATGGTGATGCCCGCGGTTTCGCGGTCGTTCAGAATTGAGAAATAGAGTTCGCGATCATAGGACACGCCGGCTTCGATATAGACGCGATGAACGGGACGGCCCTTCGGTCCGGTCTGATGGGTGACCAACGTCATATTGAACATCTTGTCGGCGGCGTCGACCGCCTCGTCCACCGACCGCACGACTTTCACGCCCCCGGCCTTGCCGCGGCCGCCGGCGTGGATCTGGGCTTTGACCACCATCAATTCTTCGTCGAGCCACTTGGCGACGTTTTCAGCCTCATGCGCCTTAAAGGCGATATCGCCCAAAGGCACGGGCACGCCGTACTTCGCGAGAAGTTGCTTCGCTTGATATTCGTGGATATCCATCTTGCCCCGCCCTACATCGGCCGACGCGGTTGTCGCCACCGCTTAAGGCCCCCAAAACAAAGCCCGCATTAATAGCCATGCGCCGGACCTCGCGCAACCGTTCCGAGTCGCCTTGCCGCCATCAATCCTGAGGCGAATTGCCGCGCCTGAACTTTGTCTTGCGCTGCGGCGGCTATTTCAAGCTTTTGCGCGCTGCAGCATTGGCAGGCTTCAAATCGCGCTTATCCGCCCTTGGCCAGGATTTTCGCCGATACCTCGAGCAACCCGCGGACCGCGTCGCAAGACTTGGTGAACATCGCTTGCTCGCTGGGGTTGAGTTCGATCTCGATGATCTTTTCGACGCCGCCGGCGCCGATCACCACCGGCACGCCCACGTAAAGATCACGGACGCCGTATTGGCCGGTTAACCATACGGCACAGGGCATGACCCGCTTCTTGTCGCGAAGATAGGATTCGGCCATTTCGATCGCGGCCGTCGCTGGCGCGTAAAAGGCCGATCCGGTCTTGAGCAAGGCGACGATCTCGCCGCCGCCCATGCGCGTGCGCTCGACGATCGCATCGATGCGCTCCTGGGTGCTCCAGCCCATTTTGATCACATCGGGCAAAGGAATGCCGCCGACCGTCGAATAACGCACCAGCGGCACCATGGTATCGCCGTGGCCGCCAAGCACGAAGGCACCGACATCTTCAACGGACACCTTGAATTCGTCGGCGAGGAAATAACGGAAGCGCGCGGTATCGAGCACGCCGGCCATGCCGACTACTTTATTGTGCGGCAGACCGCTTTTTTCGCGGAGTATCCAAACCATCGCGTCCAGCGGATTGGTGACGCAGATGACGAAGGCCTTCGGGCAATGCTTCTTAATCGCTTGCCCGACGGCATCCATGACCTTGGCGTTGATTTCGATCAGGTCGTCGCGGCTCATGCCCGGCTTCCGCGGAACGCCCGCGGTGACGATGACGACATCCGCGCCTTCGAGATCCTTATAGTCATTGGTGCCGGTATAGCGGCCATCGAAGCCCGCAACCGGCGACGACTGAACGATATCGAGCGCCTTGCCCTGCGGGATGCCCTCGATGACGTCGAACAGGACGACGTCGCCGAGTTCCTTAAGGCCGGCTAGATGGGCCAGCGTTCCGCCGATGTTCCCGGCGCCGACCAGGGCGATCCTATTGCGCGCCATAACCTCTCCCTTTGCGCACCCCATCCGGCCGAAAAACCTAAGCCATAAGGCCGTCCGGGTCTTTGCCCGGCATTGGTGCTGCAATCCTAAGTAACGTGATTCCCCCGGAAAGGGCAAAAGAAAAGCGGGCGGTTTTCGGCCTTAAGCCGTGTAGTCGAGGCCGATATCGACGGCAGGCGCCGATTGGGTGATGCGTCCGACCGAAATGAAATCGACGCCGGTCGCGGCGATCGCCCGCACGGTTTCAAGAGTAACGCCGCCGGAAGCTTCGAGCTTCGCCCGGCCGGCGACCAGCGCGACCACGTCGCGCAAAGCCGTGAGATCCATGTTGTCCAAAAGCAAATGCGGGGCGCCCGATTGAAGCGCCTCTTTCACCTGATCGAGGGTGTCGCATTCGATTTCGATTTCCGAAAGCCTCTTCGCCTTGGTTGCGGCAATCGCTGGTTTGATGCCGCCGCATACCGCGATGTGATTGTCCTTGATCAGGACTCCGTCATAAAGACCCAGGCGATGATTCTGCGCGCCGCCCACGCTGGTGGCGTATTTGGCAAAGCGGCGTAAACCGGGAATCGTTTTTCGCGTATCCAAGATGACCGCCTTGGTTCCCGCGACTTGATCCACGTAGGCGCGAGTCAAAGTGGCGATACCCGACAAATGCTGGACGATGTTGAGCGCCGTGCGCTCCGCGGTCAGCATCGGACGAGCCGGGCCTTCGATCCGGGCGAGAACCGCGCCGGCGATGGCGCGCTGGCCATCCTTCATCAGAACATCGATCCGGCACCCGCGCACGAGCTTGCGAAAAACGCCGAGTGCAATATCGAGCCCGGCGACGATTAGCCCCTCGCGGCAGCGCATCTCCGCGGAAAGCCGGGCGTTTTGAGGGATAACCGCCTCGGAGGTGATATCGCCCGCGCCGATATCTTCGGCCAGCGCCCGCGCAATGAAGTCTTCAATTTCGTTTGCGGTAAGATTCAAGGGAACAAATGAATCAAGGAGGCGCCCAACCGCTCACGCCGCACCGGCAAGCTTCGCCGGTTTCGGCGACATATCCAGCATGCGCTGCAGCGGCTTAAACGCAGCGCGGCGCAATTCTTCCGGCATATCGAGGGCCGGTTTCATATCGCGCAAACAGCGATAAAGTTTCTCCAGGGTATTGAGCGCCATGAACGGGCAATTATTGCAGGAACAACTTTCGTCCATGCCGGGAGCCGGGATGAAAAGTTTGTCGGGCGACCGCTTTTGCATCTGGTGAATGATATGCGGCTCGGTAGCGATGATGAATTCCTTGTCGGGCGCGCTCGTCACATAATTAAGAAGCGATGACGTCGAGCCGATGTGATCGGCCATTTGCAAAATCGATTCCGGACATTCCGGGTGGGCGGCCAGCTTGGCATTCGGATGGCGCGTCCGCAATTTGACCAGTTCGCGCTCCGAGAATTGTTCATGGACGATGCAGGTGCCGGGCCAAAGCACGAGATTGCGTCCCGTCTTGCGCGCGAGATAGGCGCCCAAGAATCGATCGGGCGCGAACAGGATCGGCTGGTTTTCCGGAATCTGGCGAATGATCGCTTCGGCGTTCGACGAGGTCACGATGATGTCGGACAGCGCCTTCACCTCCGCCGAGCAGTTGATATAGGTGATCGCCACATGGCCGGGATGTTTTTTCCGCCACGCCGCGAAGGCGTCCGCGGGACATGACGATTCGAGCGAGCAGCCGGCGTCGAAATCGGGGATCAGCACCGTGCGCTCGGGACTCAGAATCTTCGCCACTTCGGCCATGAACCGCACGCCGCAGAACACGATGACATCGGCCTGAGTGGCGGCGGCCTTCCGGGAAAGATCCAGCGAATCGCCGACGAAATCGGCGATGTCCTGGATATTGCCGTCTTGATAGTAGTGGGCGAGGATGACGGCGTTGCGCTCGCGTTTCAGGCGCGCGATCTCGCGCTCAAGCTCCTCGTCGGTGAGCGGTGCGTTCGGTGCGGAAAAGTCGGTCTCGATGATGGCCATGGCGACTCAGGGTGCCAATCGCGGCATTGTTGGGTTACCTTAAATCAAGGGAGCCCGCCAGCAGATTTCAATGACTCTGGCTGGGCAACCGCAGGGAAAAACCCCAGCTATCGCAGGGGGATAGGAAAAAACGGAGGGCGGTGATGAAAGATGACGTCTTTAATATGGAAGTCCGCAAATTTCTTAAGATCGTCGGCGTGACCTCCCAGCGCGAAATCGAGCACGCGGTGGAAGCGGCGATCCGCAGCGGCAAAATTAAGGGCAATGAAAAGCTTGAGGCCAAGATGACGCTGAGCATCGGGACAATCGGTCTTACCCACGTGGTGGACGGTAAAATCGCCCTCGAATAGCGCCCGAAAATTCAGGGGAGCCGCAGGAGAACCGGAAGCGCGCCGAGGCCGTGCAGATATTCGATCAGGCGCAGCAACGGAAAAGCGAGAAAGAACATCGCGCCGTCGCGCAGCGTGATGTAAAGGAACCGCGGCCGGGCCTGAACTTCCGGTACGTCTTGCCAGAGATCGAAGTTGGGCCACCAGCGCGGAACCCGGGCTTTGTAATCGGCAAAGGCCTGACCGAAGGTTTCCGCCATGAATTTTTCTTCGCGCCAAACCACGATTTGATAATAGGCGGCGAACAGCACGGTCAAAATCACCAGATAAGTGACCGTGCCGGTGCAAAATCCGATTCCAGCGACGCCGATGAAGCTGAACACATAGAGAGGATTGCGCACCGCCGAGTAAGGACCGGCCGTGATCAGTTCATAATTTTTTCTGCCGCCGATATAAGCCGAACACCAGCCGCGCCCGAGCACGCACATCAAGGTCAGAAAATAGCCGATCCATTGATAGAGCGCATGAAGGAGCGAGACATTGCTCCACGAGCTGTCGCTGACCAGAAACGCCAGGAGCAGCGGCACCGCGGCGATCCAAGTGTGCCGGCGCCGGGCTTTCAGCAGCAGCGATCGAGTTTCCGAATTTGTCATGCCGAACCGCGCAAGTTCCGCACGGTCATTCCCGGCTCGCGATCAGCTTCTTGATTTCGCCGATGGCCTCTGCCGGGTTGAGATGCTTCGGACACGTCTTCGTGCAATTCATGATGGTGTGGCAGCGATAGAGCTTGAAGGTGTCGTCCAGCGCGCCCAGCCGCTCGTCCAAGGCTTCGTCCCGGCTGTCGGCGATCCAGCGATAGGCCTGAAGCAGGATGGCGGGTCCGAGATATTTGTCGCTGTTCCACCAATAGCTGGGACAGGCCGTCGAACAACAGGCGCATAAAATGCAGTCGGACGGTCCGTCGAGCTTGGCCCGGTCTTCTTCCGATTGCAGCCGTTCGCGATCGCCGGGCGTCGGACTCGAGGTCTTCATCCACGGCTCGATGGACGCATATTGGCGGTAAAATTGCTTGAGATCGGGAACCAGATCTTTGATCACCGGCATGTGCGGCAAGGGATAGACCTTCACCGCGCCTTTGACTTCATTGATGTGCTTGTAACAAGCGAGCGTATTGGTCCCGTCGATATTCATGGCGCAGGAACCGCAAATGCCTTCGCGGCAGGAACGGCGCAAAGTGAGCGTGCTGTCGACCTCATT
>JBGOXX010000002.1:0-40308 GCA_041479345.1 Alphaproteobacteria bacterium | reverse complement strand
GGCCAGCGCTTTTCCGGACGATGGCCGGCCGCTCCCGGAATCAACACCGCATAGCGCGTCGGCAAATGGAGACGCGTGATATCGGCGGACAGAAAGGCGATATCGGGGAGACCGATCGTGGCGATTCCGGCGATCCGGAGTTGCTCGGCCTGCCGGTCGACGGTGTGCATCGAATTGCGCGCGGGATTGGCATGGGCGTGGGAACAGAACGGCGCGATACCGGACCATTCGGGAATCCGGCCGCCGTTCAGGGCCCGCCACAAAAGCGAGTACCACGTCGTCCGTTGCGAGGTTTGAAGGTCATACACCCGGTCGAACCGGCCGGCGATGAGTTGGCGAGTTTGCCGCAACGTCGCCGGAATGTTCCAGAACGGCGCCCGGCGATCGACCCAAACATCGTCGCAAAGACCGCTTTGAGCCCCCAGCGGCGCGAAAGGCGCGGTGGTGAGGAGCACGATGGAGGCCCGGGCGTGGTGCCGCCGGATCGCCTGCAGGGGCCCGAGCGCTTGGATGAAATCGCCGAGCGCGCCGAGCTTGATGACGAGAATTCGTTCCACATCAAAATCCGGGTCAAAATCCGGACGCGCGGCGATGACGGGCGCTCAAACCGCCGCCTCGGCACGCCCGGCTTGCGATTCGTCCCTTTGCGCGCGCTCGGCGATGAGCTCGGCATAGAGAGCGATTGTCTCGACGCACATTTTCTCTTTCGAGAAATTGTCGCGGATATGCGCGATCGCCGCCGCCGCCAGGGCCTCGCGGGCGGCGGATTTGAGCGCCAGGGCTTCGGCCAACGCCATCGCCAAGGCCTCGGCATCGCCGGGCGGAAAGAGAATTCCGGTTTGGCCGGAAAGTACGGTTTCGCGGGCTGCGCCGTGATTGCTCGCCACCACCGGACGGCCCATCGCCTGGGCCTCGGCGGCCACCCGCCCAAACGCCTCCGGATCGGTCGACGCCGAAACCACCACATCGGCCAGCATATAGGCGGCCGGCATGTCGCGGCAGTGATCGGCGACTTGCACGACGCCCAGAAGCCCGCGCCGGTCGATCAGGCTTTCGAGGGAGCGGCGATAGCCTTCGCGCCCCTGATCGGAGCCAACGATCAGGCAACGGATATCGTTGCGCCCCAGCCGGGCCAGCGCTTCGATCAATAGCCGCTGGCCTTTCCAGGCCGTCAGGCGGCCGGGCAGCATGACGATCGGCATGCCTTCGGTCACCCGCCAGCGTTCCGCGAGACCGATGAGCCGCTCCGGCGTTACCGAATGGGGGCTGAAAAGATCGAGATCGATGCCGCGGTGAATGACCCGGATCTGCGGGCCTTCGACGCGGTAAACGTCGCGGATGTGATCGGCAATGAAATGGGAAATCGCAATGACGCGATCGCCCCGCAACATGATGCGGTTGTAGGCGCGTTTGAAAATATTCGTGTGGCTATAAGTGCCGTGAAAGGTCGTGACGAAGGCGCGTTGGGTGCGTTTGGCCGCGTAGTAAGCGCTCCAGGCGGGCGCCCGGCTTCGAACATGGACGATATCGACATCGTGTTTTTCGATCAACCGCACGAGCCGCGAGACGTTTTGCCACATCACCAGCGGATTTTTTGAATGGACGGGCATCGCGATGTGCCTAGCACCCGTGCGCTCGAGTTCCCGCACCATCAATCCGCCCGAAGAGACGACGATGGCGGTGCCGCCGGATTTCACGACGGCAGCGGCGATATCGACCGTTCCCCGCTCGACCCCGCCGGTGTCGAGGGACGGCAGGACCTGAAGCACGACCGGACGTCCCGAGCGGGCCGGTGCTTTCGCCGGGGTCGAGGCTAACTCCGCAAGCTTTGCTTGAGCCGTCATGCCCGGATTATGTTAGACGCGCCATGAACGATCCCCTTAGTCCAACGCCGCACGCGCCGCAAGTTTTGGAAACGGACGAACGGCGCATCGCTTACCATTTTACGCCAGGACGGTCTCCGGGCGTGATGTTTCTCGGCGGCTTTATGTCGGATATGACCGGCACCAAGGCCATGGCCTTGGAAACGTTCTGCCGGGACCAGGGCCAAGCCTTCGTCCGCTTCGATTATACGGGACATGGCCAATCCAGCGGCAAATTCATCGACGGCACGATCGGCAGTTGGGCCAACGACGCGCTGGCGGTCCTCGATACCGTGGCCAAGGGCCCGCAAATTCTCGTCGGTTCATCCATGGGCGGATGGATCATGCTGCTCCTGGCGCGAGCAAGACCGGAACGCATCGCTGGAATGGTCGGCATCGCGGCCGCCCCGGATTTTACCGAAGATCTGCTCGGGAAATGGACGACGGCGGAACAGCGCACTGCATTGGAACGGGATGGCGTTTGTTATCTTCCCGACGACCAAGGCGAGCCTCGCTGTCCGATCACCCGCGCGCTCATCGAAGACGGCCGTAACCAGCTCGTATTGCGCGGCGAAATCCCGATCCATTGCCCGGTGGTCCTGGTTCACGGCATGAAGGACCCGGAGGTTCCCTTTGATACATCGATCAAGCTTGCCGGCGGGCTTGCCGCATCCGACGTGACGGTGACGCTGGTGAAGGACGGCGATCACCGGATGTCGGACCCGCCCTTCCTGGAGCACGTCTTCGCGGCGCTGGAGCGCGTGCTGTCAAAAATCGGATGAGCGGCGACTGGACGGCGGGGGGTCTATAGCGAATCGAGCAGCGAACGAAGTCCCGCCCGATAATCCGGATACGCAAGTGCTACGCCCAGCTCATCCTTGATCCGGTCGTTCCGCACCCGCTTGTTGTCGGCGTAGAAACTTTTCGCCATGTCGCTCAGCCCCGCCTGCTCGAAGGGCGTTTCCGGCGGCGGGTCGCGTCCCAAGAGCGACGCCGCAAAGGCGATCACGTCTTGGGGCGGTGCGGCCATATCGTCGCAGACATTATAGACGCGGCCGGGATTCGGATGCGCCATCGAGCTGCGGAGGATGTTGGCGATATCAGTAACGTGAATCCGCGAAAAAACCTGTCCTTCCTTCACCACCCGCTTGGCTCTGCCGGATTTGATTTCTTCGAGCGCGTTGCGGCCCGGCCCGTAGATCGACGCCAGACGGAAGATGTGGACCGGCAGGCCGTCATCGAACCATAAATCGAGCCAGGCCGCTTCGGCCCCCATGCGGCGGCGGCCGCGTTCTCCGGTAGGCTCCAAGACCGATTCTTCGTCGACCCAATCGCCCTGCTTATCGCCATAGACACCGGTCGTCGAAAGATAGCCGACCCATTGGAGATTGGGCGCCAACGCGATGATATCGGCGCCGTGAACGTTGATAACCGGATCGCAGGTATCCGGCGGAATCGAGTTCAGGATATGGGTGACGCCCGCCAGAGCTTCCGCCGGATCCTTCAGGGGATTCTCGCGGGAGAACGGGTAGACCGTAATGCCTTCGGCGTGAGGTGCCGACGGCGGGTCCCTTGTCGTGCCGGCGACGGTAAAGCCTTCGGCAAGGAGCATCCGGGAAAGCCAGCGCGCAGAATAACCGAGACCGAAGCAGAACAGCCTGCGGCCTTCGTTGCGGCGCTTTTTGCCGCGTTGCTTTCTGGGTTCTTTGTTCATTCCGATTTGGGTTTCGGCAGATCGGCGGCGAGCACGACATTCGCCGCCAATTCAACGTGCTCGGCAACGCCACGGGGCGACGGCGAAGGTGCCGATTCCGCCATGCTCGCCATCATGCCGGGCGCTCGAGCCATTTTCATCATCGGCAGCTGAACGGTATCGGGCGGCAAGGGCGGGTAATCGTCGGCAAGGGCCGGCGCCGCCGAAATGACGGCGGCCAGAATCGCCGGGATTATCGGAATAACCAATCGCTTCAACATGAATCGCTCCTCGACTAAGGCGCCGTTAAGAATTTTGGCGCCACGGGAGGCATAGCCGGCCATGGTGGCGGCATCATGGCGAAGTCGGGGGTGAATCCGGGCGTGGTCGCAGGCCATCCAATGCCGGGGATCAGAAATCGAGGTCCGCATAGTATTTGGGGGGCCGCATGCCGGGAATCAAATCGGCCAAGAGCGGCCGGAAAGCGGGCCGGGACTTGATCCGGGCGTACCAGGTCTTGGCGCCCGGATGATCCTTCCACGGCACGTCGCCCAAATAGTCGCAGGACGAGATCTGGGCGGCGGCGGCGATGTCGGCCAGGGAGAATTCGTCGCCCGCGAGCCAATTCCGCTGCTCGGCCAGATGCTCGATGTAGGCGAGATGAAGATGGATGTTTTCGCAGCCGGCGCGAATTGCCTCGGAATTTGGTTCGCCCAGGCCCAAGAATTTCTTCAGTGCTTTTTCGCCGACGATATTGCGGGACACCTCTTTGAAGAACTTGTCGTCGAACCAAGCCACCAGGCGCCGCGTTTCCGCGCGCTGGCCGATGCTCGTGCCAAGCAAGGAGGGTTCGGGGTAGCGCTCTTCCAGATATTCGCAGATCGCATAGGAATCCGGCACCACCGTGCCGTCTTCGTCAACAAGCGTCGGGACTTTGCCGGCCGGATTGAGGGCCAGGTAATCGTGCCGCCGTTCCCAGACTTTTTCCGCCTTCAATTCGAAGGGGAGCTTCTTTTCGGCGAGGGTGAGGCGCACTTTGCGCGAATAGGGCGAAAGTGCCAGATGATAGAGCGTCCGCATGGGCGCGGGAGTTTACCCGGGCTCATCGCGCGGGACCAGCCTTGACGGCGGCAAAGAGCCTTAAGCTCGACGAATAATAGGGCGCGAAGCCGGTCAGCTTACGCCCTTGCCGCCTCTTCCGCCCTGCGCTTCACCGGCTCGGCGAGCTTGTCGAGCATTTCCTTGGGCACGATCTGCCAGAATTTGCCGCGGGCATTTTCCCAATCGAGCAGCATGCGCTCGGCGAATTTCGATTGGGTCTGCATGACGTGTTCGGCGATGAGGCCGCGTAAGACATCTTCCCAGTAATCGGTCTCGATCCGCTGATAGATCACGCTGTCGGCATTGACCATAGGCTCGAAGCGCCCGGATTCGTCATAAACGAAAGCCATGCCGCCGGTCATTCCGGCAGCGAAGTTGTCGCCGACCGAGCCGAGAATGACGGCCGTGCCGCCGGTCATGTATTCGCAGCCATTGGAGCCGCAGCCTTCGATCACGGTTTCAGCGCCCGAGTTGCGCACGGCAAAGCGTTCGCCGGCCTGGCCGGCGGCAAAAAGTTTACCGGAGGTCGCACCATAGAGCACGGTGTTGCCGATGATCGTATTCTTGCTGGTCTCGAGCGGGCTCGAGGTCATGGGCCGGACGACGATGGTGCCGCCGGAAAGCCCTTTGCCCACGTAATCATTCGCCTCGCCGAAGACTTCGAGCTTCAGCCCCTGCACCGCGAACGCACCCAAGGATTGTCCGGCACTGCCCCGTAACCGCACCGTGATATGGCCGGGCTGCAAGCCGGTCATGCCGAAGCGCCGGGTAATCATCGACGACAATTTCGTTCCGATCGCGCGCTGGGTGTTCCGGATGTTGTAGGTGAGCTGCATCTTCTCACCCTCCTCCAGCGTCCGCTCCGCGTCCTTGATCATCTGGGCGTCCAGGGTTTCCGGAACTTCGTTGCGGCCCTGGCGCGTGCAAAACGGGGCATGCTTGCCGGGATCGGCCTTGGCCAGCAGCGGATTCAGATCGAGGTCGTCAAGATGCGCATAGCCGCGGCTGACCTGAACCAAGAGATCGGTACGGCCGATGACCTCATTGAGGGAACGCGCGCCGAGGCACGACAAAATCTCGCGCACTTCCTCGGCGACGAAACTGAACAGATTGACCACCTTTTCCGCCGTGCCGGTGAATTTCGCGCGAAGGGCCGGGTCCTGGGTACACACGCCCACCGGACAGGTATTGGAATGGCATTGCCGCACCATGATGCAGCCCATGGCGATCAAAGCGGTGGTGCCGATTCCGTATTCCTCAGCACCCAGGATCGCGGCGATTACCACGTCGCGGCCGGATTTGATCCCGCCATCGGTCCGCAGCACCACATTGTGGCGGAGCCGGTTGAGCGTCAAAACCTGATGCACTTCGGAAAGCCCCATCTCCCAAGGCAGGCCCGCGTATTTGATCGAGGACTGGGGCGAAGCGCCGGTGCCGCCGACATGGCCCGAAATCATGATGACGTCGGATTTCGCCTTGGCCACACCCGCGGCGATCGTGCCGATCCCCGAGCGCGCAACCAGCTTCACGCAGACATTGGCGTCCGGATTGATTTGTTTCAAATCGTAGATGAGCTGCGCCAGATCCTCGATCGAATAAATGTCGTGATGCGGCGGCGGCGAAATCAATGTCACGCCCGGCGTCGCATGACGCAATTCCGCAATTTCCGCGGACACCTTGAATCCGGGCAATTGGCCGCCTTCGCCGGGCTTTGCCCCTTGCGCGACCTTGATTTCGATTTCGCGGCAATTGTTGAGATACTCGGCCGTGACGCCAAATCGTCCCGAGGCAATCTGTTTGATCGCCGAATTGGCGTTGTCGCCGTTCGGGCGCGGCTTGAAGCGCGTCGCGGATTCGCCGCCCTCGCCGCAATCCGATTTGGCGCCGATGCGGTTCATCGCAATCGCCAGAGTCTCATGGGCCTCGCGGGACAGCGCGCCATGGGACATGGCGCCCGTGACGAAGCGTTTGCGAATCTCGGTGATCGATTCGACCTCTTCGAGCGGAATCGGTTTCGGTGCGGTCTTGAAATCGAGCAAATCGCGCAGCGCAATCGGCGGGAGCTGACGTAACCCTTGCGAGTATTTCTTGAAGGTCGCGTAGGAATCGGTGGCGACCGCCGTCTGCAAGATATGAATCAAATTGCCGTCGAAGGCATGGGCTTCGCCGCCAAAGCGGTATTTGTAGAAACCGCCGACGGGAAGCGTCACCACACTGTCGCGGAAGGCTTTGGTATGCTGACCCACCACCATGCGCTCGATCCCCGGCAAGCCGATGCCGGAGATACGCGAGGTCATCCCGGGGAAAAACTCGGAAACCAGCGACCGGCTCAAGCCCAGCGCTTCGAAATTATAGCCGCCGCGATAAGAGCTGATGATCGAGATCCCCATTTTGGAGATCACTTTCAGCAAACCTTCATCGGCGGCCTTCTGATAGCGCCGCACGCAGGCTTCGAGAGATTGGTTGCCGAAGAGCCCCCGGGAATGGCGGTCGGCGATGGCTTCCTGCGCCAAATACGCGTTGACCGTCGTCGCGCCGACGCCGATCAGCACCGCGAAGTAATGGACGTCGGTGCATTCGCCGGACCGGACATTGAGCGACGTAAACGTACGCAAGGATTGGCGCACGAGATGGGTATGCACGGCGCCGGTGGCCAAAATCATCGGAATGGGCGCGCGGGAAGCCGAAACATTGCGGTCGGACAGGATCACATGGACGCAGCCCTTGCGAACGGCGTCCTCGGCTTCCTGTTGAATGCGGGTCAGCGCTTCGCGCAGCGCCTTGCCGTCGGCGCTTTCGGCCGACACAGTCGATGCGTCGAAGGTGCAATCCACTTCAACCGCGGAATCGCCGATATACGCCGTCATCGCGTCGAACTGGGCATTCGACAGCACCGGGCTTTCCAGCGCCAACAACCGGCATTGGGATTCATCTTCGTCAAGAATGTTGCCCAAATTGCCGAGCCGCGTTTTCAGCGCCATCACCCGCGCTTCGCGCAGGGAATCGATGGGCGGATTGGTGACCTGGCTGAAATTCTGGCGGAAGAAATGATGCAGGCCCCGATACTGGCTCGAGAGCACGGCAAGAGGCGCATCGTCGCCCATGGAACCGACCGCCTCTTTCGCGTCTTCGACCATGGGATGCAGGATGAGCTCCAGCTCCTCCATGGTCTGGCCGACGCAAATCTGGCGGCGGCGTAATTCATCCCGCGATAGTGTCGCCGGCTCCGGCGCATCGGTTTTGATCAGGCTGTCGAGCGCCGTGGTGTTCTTTGCCCATTTGCCGTAAGGCCGGGCGGACGACAGCACGTCCTTAATTTCATTGTCGTGATAAAAGCGCCCGTTCATCAAATCGACGGCGATCATCTGGCCGGGGCCGACCCGGCCCTTTTCGATGACCGACGATTCATCGACCTGCACCATGCCGGCTTCGGAGCCGACGACCAGCATGCCGTCGCCGGTGAGCGTATAGCGCATCGGCCGCAAGCCGTTCCGGTCCATGCCGGCCAATGCCCAGCGGCCGTCATACGCGGCGATCGCGGCGGGCCCGTCCCACGGCTCCATCACCGAATTGCAGTAGCTGTAGAAATCCTTGTACGCCTGAGGCATCACGGTGCGCTTGCTCCAGGCATCCGGAATGACCATGGACTTGACCATGGGAAGCTCGCGCCCGCCGCGCAGCAGAATTTCGAACACCGCATCGAGCGCGCCGGAATCCGAGCTCCCGCCCTGAATGACCGGCTTGACGTCATCGATGTAATCGCCGAAGGCGGCCGCACCCATGCGCGGCTCGTGACTTTTCATCCAATTGATGTTGCCGAGCAGCGTGTTGATTTCGCCGTTATGCGCCAGCACGCGGAAGGGATGCGCCAAATGCCAGGTCGGAAAGGTATTGGTCGAATAGCGCTGATGATAGATCGCGAAATTGGAGACGAAGCGCTCGTCCAGCAGATCCGGATAAAAGGCCGTCAACTGTTCGGCCAGGAACATGCCCTTGTAGATCAGCGAACGGCAGGAGAACGAGCAGATGTAAAAATCGCGCAGGTTCTCCGCCAGAATCCGTTTTTCGATGCGGCGGCGGATGATGTAGAGATCGAGTTCGAATTGGTCTTCGCTCATTTGCTTGGCGTTCTCGACCATGATCTGTTCGATCTCGGGCCGGGTCGCGTTCGCTTTTTCGCCGATGATGTCGACGTTCACCGGCACTTGGCGCCATCCGAAGATTCGGTAGCCGACTTTCAAAATCTCGCTTTCGACGATGCAGCGGCAGCGCTCTTGGCCGTTAAGATCGGTGCGCGGCAAAAAGATGACGCCGACGGCGATTTTTTCCTCGCCGGGATTGCGCCCGGTTGCGATGCAATGGGCGCGGAAAAAATCCTGCGGAATTTGCACATGAATACCGGCGCCGTCGCCGGTTTTCCCATCGGCGTCCACGGCGCCCCGGTGCCAAACCGCTTTCAGCGCATTGATGCCGGCTTCGACCACGGCCCGCCGCGGCTTGCCGTCCAAGGCGGCGACCAGGCCAACGCCGCAGGCGTCGTGTTCCTGGGACGGGTCATAGGTGCCGGCGAGCTTTTGCGCGTTCGATTTCCACTCGGTGAGGAACCGTTCGCCCTGATTCTGTTTCTGGCTCATGACACCTACTCCGCAGCGACCGCCGGAACGACACCGGCCTTCGCCATCAGATAGTGGAAAATGGATTCGGCCGCATCGCGCCCGTCCTTGATCGCCCAAACGACGAGCGACGCGCCGCGCACGATATCGCCGGCGGCAAAGACGCCATCAAGCGACGTCATCATGGTGCGAAGATCGATCTTGAGCGTGCCCCAACGCGTGACCGTCAATTCCCGCGCGCCGAACATTTGCGGCAGATCCTGCGGATCGAAGCCTAGCGCCAGGATCACCAGATCGGCATTGAGGGTATGGCTCGATCCCTCGACGATTTCCGGGGTTTGGCGGCCGCTGGCGTCGGGCAAGCCGAGGCGCATTCGCTGCACGCGAACGCCTTTGACGGCGCTATCGCCCAAAAAGGCCTCGGGCACCGAGAGCCAGATGAATTCGACGCCTTCTTCCTCGGCGTGAGCCACTTCGCGCAACGAGCCCGGCATGTTGGCGCGGTCGCGGCGATAGAGGCATTTGACGGAGGTGGCCCCCTGGCGCACCGCGGTGCGCACGCAATCCATGGCGGTGTCGCCGCCGCCGACCACGATCACCCGTTTTCCTTCGGCATTGAGCAGGCCGGATTCGAAATCCGGCACGCCGTCGCCGAGGCCCTTGCGGTTGCTCGCCGTCAGGTAGCGCATGGCAAAGACCGTCCCGGGCAAGCCGATGCCGGGAACTTTCAATTCGCGAGCCTTATAGACGCCGGTCGCGATCAGCAGCGCGTCATGACGGGCGCGCAGCTCTTCCAAGCTTGCATCGTGGCCGACTTCGAAATTGACGTGGAAATGGACGCCGCTTTCGATCAAGCGCTCGCTGCGCCGGCTGATGATCTGTTTTTCGAGTTTGAAGTTCGGGATGCCGTAAATGAGCAATCCGCCGACCCGGTCATAGCGGTCGTAGACGTGGACCTCGACGCCTTTCTTCCGCAACTCTTCCGCCGCAGCAAGTCCGCCGGGACCAGCACCAATGATACCGACCGAGAACCCGATCTCGCGGGCCGGCTTGATCGGCTTGATCCAGCCGCGTTCCCAGGCGGTGTCGGTGATGAATTTTTCGACCGCGCCGATGGTGACCGTGCCGTGGCCGGATTGCTCGATCACGCAATTGCCTTCGCAGAGTCGATCCTGCGGACAAATACGGCCGCACACTTCTGGCATATTGTTGGTCGCCGATGAAACCTCGTAGGCTTCTTCGAGCCGGCCTTCGGCGGTGAGCTTCAGCCAATCCGGAATGTTGTTATGCAGGGGACAATGGATTTGGCAGAAGGGCACGCCGCATTGCGAGCAGCGCCCGGATTGAGTTTCTGCCGCCTTCGGATCGAACTCGGCGTAAATTTCATTGAAGTCGTGACGACGCAGCTCCGCCTCGCGCTTATCGGGCATAGCGCGGCCCACAGTCACAAACTTCAACATCTTTTGCGGCATAACCCGAAATCCCTGAGCCCCGTCCCGCCATTGGCCGTTTGCGGTATCCGAAGCCTGGCGTCCCCCTCGCCCCTGCCCAGCCCGGAGGCTGGTTTTTCACCTATACGAAAAAATCTTAAGCGTTGCGAGGGAAAAAGCAGTGATAGGTCATTATCTATGACCTAACTTCGCGAAGGCAAGCCGAGTTGATTTTTAATTTGGTTAACAGCCCAGCATAAATAGTCTCGTTTCGGTACTATTTACTCTATGGGCGGGTTCTGGCTCGAATGCTATAAGCGGCGCCGCCGTGACGAGCTATGCAGGCACTCAGGGCCACTCTAGGCCAGTGGGGCAGCTCCGAAAGGGCCCTGGAGGCCAGAAGACCGGCGCCGGAAGGACGGGGAGTCGTGACCTTTTCTCAGATCGTGGCCCTGGCGGTCGTCCAGGGTGTCACCGAGTTCCTGCCTGTCAGCTCCCATGCTCATCTGATCCTGACCCGCCACTTATTGGGCCTGCCGGATGGCGGGCTCACCTTCGACATCGCGGTCCATGTGGGCACCCTGGGGGCGGTGCTCGTTTACTATTGGCGCGATGTTTGGTTCATAGCAGGCGGTCTCGTCCGGCTCTTGGGCGGGCGGATGACTCCCGGTGCCCGCCTGTTCGGGTTGATCGTGGTGGCGACAATCCCGGCGGTCATTGCCGGCTTCGTCATGACGAAGACGGTGGGCGAGAAATTCAACACCATCCCGGTCATTGCCTGGATGACGTTGATTTTCGCGATTCCACTCTATCTGGCCGACCGGATGTGCATGACGCTGCGCCGGATCGAACACATGACGGTGCCCCAGGCCTTTGCCATGGGAATTGCGCAATCGATCGCACTCATCCCCGGCGTCAGCCGTTCCGGCATCACCATGACGGCGGCGCGGGTTATGGGATTCGAACGGACCGAGGCCGTCAAATTCTCGCTTCTCATGTCGGTGGCGGCGATCGCCGGCGCTGCGGTGTTCGATGGGCTCGATCTGTATCGCCAGGGAAATTTTCAGATCGGCAACGATTTGATCCTCGGCGTCACAGTCTCTTTTGCTTCGGCCTTGATCGTCATTCCGCTTCTCGTCGGTTGGCTGCGCCGCGCGACCTTCGCGCCTTTCGTCATCTACCGGCTGATCCTCGGTGCGATCCTGCTGACGGCCGTCTATCACGGCGGCAGTTAAAATCGATCAGGACGGCGCCCGGTAAACCACCTGATGACGGGTATCATGAACGATGCCCGAAGACTGATTCAGGTCTTTTTCGGTTTGTGCCGCTTTCTCGATAAGACGCAATGCGTCCGCGCGATGCAGGCTGATGTAAGGCGACACCGACTTCAGGTAATTCTGGGTTTCGACCTGGAGGGCCAGATTCAGATCGCGCGGTCCCTTGATCCGTTCTCGCGGCATCGCGGCGAGTTTGACCGCCAGTAAATCCGGATAAGGTTTTGAGAATTTTGTCTTCGACCGCAGCCGGACGATGAGATCGATATCGTTGACCGTCTCGGCGCCCCGCAGATAGCTCCCAAACAGAACGACATCTTGAACTTCGTAGTGAAAATCCTCCGAAACGGCGACCTGTTTCACGCGTTCCATGAAGGCGGCAAGAATGCTCTCCGCTTCGGCATGGCTAATCGAAGGCAAGGTGCCGGCGTTCGCCAGCTGCGTGCCTTTGGGGGTAGTTTGCCAAACCGGACGTTCCGGTGTCGAGCGCCTGGGAAACGGACAAATATAGAACTGGTCCGAAAGCAGTCCGATGACGCGCGTCGCTTCGGCTTCGTCGATCTTGAGCGCCGCTTCAACCCCTTTGCGATCGAACACGCGTTTGCGCATCAATTCGCGAATCGTCAGAATCGGATAGCCGATGATTTTATCGTCGGGTTCGATCCGCATCGCGGCTTAAAGTTTGCTCTAGGCCGCGGGAAGGGAACGCTGAAAGCGGCTCAGATAAGTCGGCAGCATGATTTCGACGGTTGCGGGCGTAATCCGCAGATCTGAAAGCGACAGCGCGCGGCGCGAAACCACGTTGTCGCGGCGAAGCAACCGCACTTGATCGCGAGTCAGGAGTTTCAGGCCAATCAGCTCGAGCAATGCCGCCTCGATGGCGAGAGCCCATAACGGCGCCGGCAGCAGGAGCCGCTTGCGGCCGGTTTGGCGCAGCACAAGCTGCACGATGTCGAGCATGGTGTAAACGCGCGGGCCGCCGAGCTCATAGCGCTTGCCTTGGGTTTCGGGAGAATCAAGCGCGCGGACGATCGCCTCGGCGACATCGCCGACATAAACCGGCTGGAATCGCGGGCCGCCCTTACCGAACGGCTTGAACTCCGGCAATGCACCCTCCCGGAACAGGAGTTGCGGCGATGCGCCCATGACCGGAACGATCGGCGAAATCCGCGCGATGGCGGCGAGCAGATTGAAGAATCCATCTTCGGGACCGAAGATGACACTGGGGCGGAGAATCGTCGCCTCGGGAAAGGCGCGCAGGACCGATTCTTCGCCCAGCGCCTTGGTTCGGGCATAACGCGATTCCGAATTCTTGGCCGTCCCCAGCGCCGAGACATGGACAAGGCGCAGAACGCCCTGACGCTTCGCGGCTTCGGCGATCGCCGCGGCGGCATGATAATGAACGGCGTCGAAGCTGTACTTGCCCTTTTCGAAGAGAATGCCGACGAGATTGACGACGGCTTGCGAACCCGATATCGCCGACGCAATCTGCGTCTCATTGGTGACGTCGACGCGAAGCGGGACGATTTGGCCGACATCGCCCAAGGGTTTCAGAAACAGCGCGCGATCCGGGTCGCGGACCGCGACTTTGACGACGCATCCGGCAGCGGCAAGGCGCCGCACCAGATGGCGGCCGACAAAACCCGAACCGCCAAAGACCGTGACCTGGCTGCCCGCCAGCCGGAAAGGAAGTGCCATCGCCGACCTCAAACCCCGGGCGAGAACCGGCCGCCTCGGGTTTCTCGCTTATACAAGGCCGTACCAAGGCCCGCCATATGGAACTGTATCGGCCAGCAAGGCCCCTTGTGTAATATCGTGTGTAATATGGCGAAGTTGGGCGGATTTCTTCGGTTCGGCAAGGCAAACCCGGTTGACTTCGGCGCGCCGTCCTATTAACTCGCCATGCTCAGCAAGAGCCCATTGTGAAAAGCCCTTTAGTGCCCAGGTGGCGGAATTGGTAGACGCGCAGGTTTCAGGTACCTGTGGCCGCAAGGCTGTGGAAGTTCGAGTCTTCTCCTGGGCACCATGTGGGACGGCTTCGTCCGGCGCGCTTCGATTGAAGCAAGTCCGGAATGTGAGCGTCCGGATGAGGGCATAGGCGATGTCGGCGCGGAGCAAGGTCCCGTCTCTCAAATCGATCGAGCTTCATCGCGGCGATCTGCCCGCCGATCTCAAACTGAGCCATGAGATCGCCATCGACACCGAGACCATGGGTCTCGACCCGAATCGCGACCGGCTTTGCTTGGTGCAGATCTCCGGCGGAGACGGCGTTTGCCACATCGTGCAATTCGCGCAAGATTCCTATGACGCGCCGAATCTCGCCAAAATTCTCGGCGATTCCGCGCGCACGAAAATTTTTCATTTCGCGCGTTTCGATGTTGCGATGATCCAGCGGTATTTAAACGTGTTATGCACGCCGCTGTTCTGCACCAAGATTGCTTCGCGTTTGACTCGCACTTATACGGATCGGCATGGCCTGAAAGATCTGTGCAAGGAAGTGCTGGGCGTCGATCTGTCGAAACAACAACAATCCTCGGATTGGGGGGCTTCCGAATTGAGTCAGGACCAGCTTCATTACGCGGCGTCCGACGTGCTCTATCTGCATGCGCTGAAAGAGCGGCTGACGGAAATGCTGGCGCGGGAAGGACGAACCGAATTGGCGGAGGCCTGCTTCCGCTTTCTCCCGGCACGAGCCGTCCTCGATCTCGCCGGATGGGCGGCGGAAGACATTTTCGCTCACTAGAAGATATTTTCGCTCACTAGGTGTCGGCCCGATCGGGGCCGGCCTTAAGCGGCGCCCTTACCGCAAGCCCCCTTACCGCAAGCCCTTGAATTGGCCGGGATTGGTTGACCTCGAGGGCGTCTCCCGGCATAGTTAGCCTAGCTTTTCCGCGGGTCTCCGGCGGATTTCATGAATCCCAGGCCGCCGCCGCAGGGTCCGGGCCGCCGCTGGAACCAGGCAACCGTCGGAAGAAGTCGCCGGAAAGGCACCCAGACTAACGAGTCTTGGGCGCCGGAATCTCTGGACCACTCTCGATCGCAATGCGCACCATGGCAACGCGCCCAACAGCAATTCGCCCGATGGCAACCAGAACAAAGCTCAAGCATGAAATTCCCCGCGCCCCGGCCGAATTGAAGACGGTCGACGCGAAGGCGCGGAAGGAAGCCGGCTCTTTGCGTTCGCACTCGGCGGCAACCGATCTCGACGTCGCACGGCGGGTGCTGTCCGCCGAGGCCGACGCGCTGAGAAAACTCGGAACTGCGCTCGACGAGCAATTCGTCCGCGCGCTCGACAAGCTTTCCGGTGCGCCGGGGCGCGTCATCGTCACCGGCATGGGCAAGAGCGGTCATATCGCGCGCAAGATCGCGGCCACGCTGGCGTCGACCGGAACGCCGGCGCTGTTCGTTCATCCCGGCGAAGCAAGCCACGGCGATCTTGGCATGATCACCGACGAAGACGCGGTGCTGGCGCTTTCCAATTCCGGCGAGACTCAAGAGTTGACCGACATCGTCGACTATACGAAACGATTTCGGATTCCGCTGGTCGCGATCACGGCCGGTGCCGAAAGTTCGCTTGCCGAGGCGGCCGATGTCGCGCTCGTACTGCCGGAGAATGGCGAAGCCTGCCCGATGGGTCTGGCGCCCACGACCTCGACCACGTTGATGCTGGCGCTTGGTGATGCGATCGCCGTCGCCCTTCTTGAGCGCAAGGAATTCAAACCGGAGGATTTCTACCGGTTTCATCCGCGCGGGCAATTGGGCCGGAAATTCCTGCGGGTCACGGAGCTGATGCACGGCGGCGACGAATTACCGCTGATCGGCGAAAAAAGCGTCATGTCCGAAGCCTTGCTGGTGATGACCGCAAAGCGATTCGGTTGCGTCGGCGTCATCGACGCCAAGGGAAGGCTGGCCGGAATCATTACCGACGGCGATTTGCGCCGCCGCATGAGCCCGAAATTGCTCGAAATGCGCACGCCCGATGTGATGACCGCAAAGCCGAAAACCATACGCCCGCAAGCGCTGGCCGCCGAGGCGCTCGGCGTGATGAATGAGAAAAAGATCACCAGCCTGTTCGTGGTGGAAGACGGCCGCCCCGTCGGAATCATCCATATCCACGACTGCCTGCGCGCGGGTGTCGCCTGATTTATGTTTGAATCTCGGGAAAAAAGTTTCGCCGAACGTGCGGCGGCTCAGATCGCCGGAACCTCCGTCGAAGCCTTCGCCCGGGCGCAAAAGTTCAGCGCCCGCTACAGCCTCTTCGTCAACGCGATGCGATTCATCTTGCCGGCGATAGCCCTTTCCCTCATTGGGCTCATCATCGCCTGGCCGCATGTCCAAAATACGGGGAAGGCTCGCTTCAAACTCAACTTCGCGAACATTGCGCCCAGCACCGCCAGCAGCCTCACCATGGTGAAGCCGCGATTTACCGGCGTCGACGACAGCCAGCGTCCGTACACGGTGACGGCCGACAACGCCACCCAGGTCGCCAGCGGGTCGCCGCTCATCGATCTTGAGCAGCCGGTCGCCGACATGACCATGAAGGACGGCAGCTGGATCGTACTTCGCTCCGCCGAGGGAACCTACGATCAGACCAGTCACGATCTCGATCTCCGTGGTTCGGTGGATTTGTTCCACGACGCGGGCTACGAATTCGAAACGTCGCGCGCCTTCATGAATCTCCAGGCCGGTATTGCCCATGGCGAAGAGCCGGTGGAAGGCCAGGGGCCCTTCGGCCATATTCGCTCGCGCGGATTCAAAGTGACCGAGCACGGCCGCTACGTGGTCTTCACCGGCCCGGCGAAATTGATTCTCTATCCGAAGGCCCATAAGGGATCGAACGCCAACAAGGGAGCGTCATGATCCAAGCATCCGGGGTAACGGCCCGCCTCGCGCAGATTGGGGCGGCGCTGGCACTCATGGTTGCCTTCGCTGCCCATGCGCAGGGGCTCAATCTCAACAAAGATTCGGGTCAACCGGTCGAGATCAACGCCGACCAAGGGATCGAATGGCGCCGCGATGACAATGTTTACATCGCGCGCGGCAATGCGAGCGCCAAGCAGGGCGACGTCACGGTGCACGCCGATACGCTGACCGCTCATTACCATCCGGTGGAAGGCGGCGGCACCGATATTTATCAACTCGATGCCGTCGGCAATGTCGTCATCAATTCGGCGAACGGCACCGCCAATGGCGACAACGGCGTTTACGACGTCGACAATGCGCTCATGGTTCTCAAAGGCCGCGCCTTGAAAATGATCTCCGAGGATTACACGGTGACCGCCCACGACAGTTTGGAATACTGGGACAATAAGCAAATGGCGGTTGCCCGCGGCAATGCGGTGGTGGTCAACCAGGACAAGCGTTTAAGCGGCAGCATCGTTACCGCTTATTTCACCCAGAGCGGATCGGGCGGCAATGGCTCGGGCCAGGGCAAAAAATCAGGCGGCCAGGGTAAGGCCGGCGGCCAAAACAAGTCGCAAAAGACCGCGGGTACGGACGGCGGCGATCAGCAACAGAAGATCCGCCGGATCGAAGCCTTCGAAAATGTCCGTGTCTCGAGTCCCGGCCAGATCGCGGTCGGCAATACCGGCGTTTATGACGTCGAATCCGGTATCGCCACGCTCTACGGGTCGGTTAAGATCACGCGCGAGGACAATCAGTTGAATGGGGAATATGGAGAGGTCAACCTGAACACGGGGGTAAGCCGGATGCTGAGCGGTCCGCCGGGGTCCACCGGGCCGCAGCCGGTCCACGGCCTGTTTTCGCCGAAGAAGAAGCCGGAGATGGCGTCTCCGTCGGGCTCGTCGTCGACGCAAGAGCCGGTCCAAGCCCCCGTCAAGGCGCCAAGCCAACCGCCAGCGGCGCGACTCGTCCCAACTCAAGCCCCGTCACCGGCTCCATGAGCGCCTCTACGGAACAGAGCGCCACGGGTAACGATGAGGCGAATGCCGTGCGGCCGCATTTGGTTGCCGATAATTCCGGATTGGTCGCGCACAATATCGGCAAATCCTTCAAGAAGCGCCCGGTCCTGCGCGGTGTTTCGATCGCGGTGAAGCGCGGCGAAGCGGTCGGTTTGCTCGGCCCCAACGGCGCCGGCAAAACGACGTGTTTCTATATTATCTGCGGCCTCATCGCGCCGGACTACGGAACCGTTCTTCGCGACGGCTACGACATCACCGATCTTCCCATGTATCGCCGGGCACGGCTCGGCATCGGATATTTGCCGCAAGAAGCATCGATCTTCCGCGGCTTATCGGTGGAAGAAAATATCCGCTCGGTTCTTGAAGTCGTGGAACCGCTGCGCGATCGGCGCGAAGCGGTTCTCGATACTTTGCTCGCCGAATTTTCGATATCGCATTTGCGCCGCACACCCTCGCTGGCGCTTTCCGGCGGCGAGCGGCGGCGCGTCGAAATCGCGCGAGCCCTGGCCTCTCAGCCCCATTTCATCCTGCTCGACGAGCCGCTGGCCGGCATCGATCCAATCGCCGTCGGCGAAATTCGCGAGCTGGTTTCTCACCTCAAGGACCGCGGGATCGGCGTTCTCATTACAGACCATAATGTGCGCGAGACGCTCGATATCGTGGATCGCGCTTATATCCTCAATGACGGCATGGTCCTCATGGAAGGCGAGCCGTCGGAAATCGTGGCCCATAAAGAGGTACGGCGCGTTTACTTGGGGGAAAGGTTTAGCCTGTAGGACTGACCCCCATGGCTTTAACTCCGCGGCTGGACTTACGCCAGGCTCAATCTCTGGTGATGACGCCGCAATTGCAGCAGGCCATCAAGCTGCTGCAATTGAGCGCGCTTGAGCTTTCCGATTATCTGGCGGCCGAGATCGAACAGAACCCGCTTCTTGAACGCGAAGATGTCGCGGGCGGCGGCGACGAACCGGTCCAAAGCACCGAGAGCGCGCCGCCGGAAAATACGGAAACACCCCTCGACGGCAAAACCGATATTTGGGAAGGCGAGGGCGGCGTTGAATCCGATGCCCCCGATCAATTCGCGGATTGGGGCACCGGCGGGCGCGGCGATTTCGACGATGGAACGCCGGCGCTTGAAGAAACGCTGAAGCGCGAAGAAAGTCTGCGCGATCACCTTCTCGACCAGCTCTCCATGGATATACAGGATCCGGCCGATCGATTGATCGGAACCCACTTGGTCGACATGGTCAACGAGGCCGGTTATGTGATCGGCGATCTGTCGGCGGTGGCGGAACGCCTTGGCTGCGATGTGGCGCGGGTCGAAGCCACCCTCGTCAAGATGCAAGCCTTCGACCCGCCCGGCATTTTGGCCCGCAATCTCGCGGAATGTTTGACCTTGCAGCTGAAGGACCGGGACCGATTCGATCCGGCCATGCAGGCCCTTCTTGAGCATCTCGACCTGGTCGCAAAACACGATATGCGGAGCCTCATGAAGCTCTGCGGCGTCGATCAGGAAGATCTCACCGAAATGCTCGCCGAAATCCGCGCCCTCAATCCGAAGCCCGGACTTACCTTCGATCATGCGGTGGCCCAGCCGATCATTCCCGATGTTTTGATGCGCACGCTGCCGAAGGGCGGATGGAGTGTGGAGCTCAATCCCGACACTTTGCCGCGCGTACTCATCAACAACGTCTATTACGCCAAGGTCCATCAAAGCGTCCAAACCAAGGCCGACCGCGACTACATCACCGAGCGCTATCACGCCGCCAGCTGGCTGGTTAAGGCGCTGCATCAGCGCGCGACGACGATTCTGAAGGTCGCCAAGGAGATCGTGCTCCAACAGGATGCATTTTTCCGCTATGGCGTGCAGCGGCTGCGGCCGCTCATATTGCGGGACATCGCCGCCGCCATCGGCATGCACGAAAGTACGGTGAGCCGCGTCACCAGCAACAAATACATCGCCAGTCCGCGCGGCATTTTCGAACTCAAATATTTCTTCACCTCGTCGATCCCGGCGTCCGCCGGCGGCGAGGCTCATTCGGCCGAGGCCGTGCGCCACCGAATCAAGGATCTGATCGAAGCCGAGACCGAAGTCCTCTCCGACGAAGAGATCGTCGAGATCCTCAAGGCCGAGGGCGTCGATATCGCCCGGCGCACGGTAGCAAAATACCGCGAGTCGTTGCGTATTCCCTCGTCGATTGAGCGGCGGCGCCTAAAAAACGTTAAAATATAACAGCTTAGGTACCTGACGGCGGGTCTGTTGACTTCGCCGGCTAGGCTCTTTAACGTCCGCGCCTTGGCTGATTTTTGGCCACTCCGCCGTCCGGCGCGGCATTCTTCGAGACGAAAATTAATAACAATCGGTCATGAAGCTTTCCGTCACGGGCAAGCAAATTGATGTGGGCGACGCGCTGCGAAGCCATATCGAATCCACAATCGATGGAACGGTCTCGAAGTATTTCGACAACGCGATCGAGGGCTCGGTGGTGATTGCCAAGCACGGCCGTCAGTTCCGCGCCGACATTTCGGTGCATATCGGCCACAATTTTTTGCTTCAGGGCCATTGCGAAGCGGACGATGCTTATGCCGCGTTCGACACCGCCTGCCAGCGGATCGCCACCCGGCTGCGCCGGCACAAAAGCCGGCTGCGCGATCGCCGCCGCCTCGGCAAGGACGAAGCGGCCGAGGTGCTGGTGGCGAGCCAGTACATTCTGAAGGGTGACGAAGAAGAAGCCGGGCATGCCGACAACCCGGTCGTCGTCGCCGAGATGGCGACCGAAATCGACACCCTGACCGTCGGCGAAGCGGTGATGCGGATGGACTTGGCGGATGTTCCGGCGATGCTGTTCCGCAACCGTGCGCATGGGGGGCTCAATATGGTTTACCGGCGAAATGACGGCCATGTCGGCTGGATCGACCCTCAAAGCAACAGTCGTCAAAACAACAATGCGCGGGCGAGCTGATCATGGAAATCAACGAACTCATTACGCCCGAATGCGTCGTCTCTCACCTGAAGGCGACGAGCAAGAAGCAGGCGCTTCAGGAACTCTCGAAAAAGATGGCTGAGATATCCGGGCGCTCCGAACGCGAGATTTTCGACGTGCTTTTGGAACGCGAGCGGCTGGGGACGACCGGGGTGGGCATGGGAATTGCCATTCCCCACGGCAAGCTCCCCGGACTGGACAGGCTTTACGCCCTTTTCGCCAAACTCGAACGCCCGATCGAATTCGATTCGATCGACGAGCAGCCGGTGGATTTGATTTTCCTGCTCTTGGCCCCCGAAACCGCGGGCGCCGATCACTTGAAAGCGCTGGCCCGGGTTTCCCGCCTCCTGCGCAACAAAGGCATTTGCGAAAAACTGCGCGGCACCGAAGGCGCGGATGCGCTTTACGCGCTCATCACCGAAGAGGCCGCCAGCCACGCGGCGTGAGCGCCAAAACATCACGCGGCGTGAGCGTCAAAACATCACGCGGCGTGAGCGCTAATTGAGGTTCGCCAAACGCGGCGTCCCACAATCATCTTCAGATCACGGTTTACAGGGATAGGTGGCGCTAAGTGCCGCCAAGGCTGCGTCACGGGAGGATTGGCGCATCTCGGAGGCGTTCGCTTGCCCCCAGGTAATGTAGGCTTGGCGAAGCTGATCTTCGCTGACGCCGCCGGTGGGAACGCAAAACTCGACCGGTTTCCCTTGGGCGCGGGTTTCGGCGATCATATCCTCGATCCCCTCGAGGTAGCCCTTGCAATAAAGCTGATCGGATTTGAGCAGCGCCGGCGTTCCCTGGCATCGCGCCAGAAGTTCCGCGCCGCTGATATTGGTATCGATCGCCCGGGCTGGCGCGGCTGCCAGAACTGCCATTGCCGCAACCAAGCAAAATCCGAAGAACCGCGCCGCCATGCCATGCCTCCGATCAGTTCAGACGCCGGAGATCATAGCCCATATCCAAGAGGCGGCACGGAATCTTCACTCCCGCGAGAATCGCTTCTCGCGGGAGGAGGACGCGCTATCGGATACGCGTAGGAGTGGATTGCCCGGTTAGTGAACGGATTGGGGCTGGAGCCCGTGCTGGCGCGCCGCGACGAAAGCGGTGTCGCGATCGGGCGTCACACCCAGCGCAGTGCCGTCGGCGGCATGGATCATGAACCCGGCACCGGTTTCCAGGACCACCGGACGGATATAGGCGAGGCCGCTCATTCCGAGGCGAGCGAATTCCTGCTCGGAGATCTTCGCGGGGGCTTCGTTGTTCATTGCGTTCATTTTATGGCCTCCTTTGCCTCGATTAGGACGATTCGGCATCGGTATTGACCGAAACCGTGCCGTTTCCGCGTTTCGCCGTGTTGATTTCGATCGTGCGTGGCTTGGCGCTGCGTTCGGGACGCTCCAGGTCTACCGATAGTAAGCCGTTATCGAGCGCTGCGCCCGTCACTTTGATTCCTTCGGCGAGCACGAAGCTCCTTTGGAATTGCCGGGCCGCGATGCCGCGATGCAGGTAGACCTTGTCCGGCTCGTCCGCGTGCTTGCCGCGGATCGTCATCTGATTGTCTTCGACCGAGACCGAAAGATCGTCCTTGGTAAAGCCGGCCACCGCCAGGGTGATGCGGAGCTTATCATCGCCCACCCGTTCGATGTTATAGGGCGGGTAGCCGTCCGAAGATGCTTTCGAGATGCGCTCGAAGGCGCGCTCGAATTCATCGAAGCCGAGAAGAAGCGGACTGTTGAACAAAGACATGCGGGACATAACCTCCTCCTTTCGAGCGAGTTGTCACCTTGGGCCCGATATCGGCACCCACGGGAGGCGGCCCTTACGGCACCGCCTCGGTACGTTTTTTATATGTGTTAACGGCCGTACCGATTCAAGAACCCCTATTTCTCCGGGAAACCCGGATCTTAGCTCACAATCAATTGTCGAGAGCCATCGACTTGCGGAAGCAAGGCGGTAACCCGGTGTGGTGCTATTCGCTTGCCTCGACCGCCGCGACATTCCCGTGGCGCTGCAAAAGCCGCTTCGGGAAGTCTTTGCCCTTAAAGCAACGATCGAAGAAGGCCAAAGCGTATTCGATGATCGGCTCTTGCATCGTCTCGTTGAGATTCGTCCAAGCGTAGTGCCCGGCACCCTCGAACTCGACGAAGTATTTCGGCGCCGGCGACCGGTCGTAAGCGCCGCCCGCCTTCATGACATAGGGCGTAGCCCCGGTGTCGCGCGTACCGCCCTGGTACATCACCGGAGCGGCAAGCCCGCCCAGGGTGTCCTGCTCGACGAACGGCGCGGTGTAGGGAGCAAGAGCCAGCACCGCCTTGACGCGCCCGTCCTTCCATGACCCCCAAGCGCCAGCGACCCCGAGAACGGTGTAGCCACCCAGCGAATACCCGACGAGACCGACATGCTGCCAATCGAAGGGAGCAGACCGGTAATGCGGATCGCTTGCCAGGCCATCCAACAATTTTTTGATGTCGTTGCGACGGTCCCGGAATGTTGCGTCACTCCATTCACTCACCTCGCCGAACGGCGCCTCCGGCCGGGTGGGCCACATCATTGCCGCACAGCTGGAATCGCGGTGGTTGGGCGCAAAGACCGCGTAACCGCCCTTGGCCAGAGCCTCCATCAAGAACGTAATCTGCGTGTTGCAGCCGTCAAAGCCGTGGGAAAATACGAGCAGCGGCCAAGGGCCGGGTGTGGAACTTTCCGGCAGCCACGCGGCAACCTCGAGCCAGCCGACGGTGAGATTCACCGGCGCGGCTGCGGCTCCCGGCATGAAACCCGCCCAAGCGGCAACGACGCCACAGATCAGCGATAAAACGGCGCGCATGCGAGCAACCCCCCTTGCCCCCGATACCGTTTACCACAGCGGCAGCCGTTTTTCCTGCACCGCCGCCTTCAATTAAGCCCGACGTCAGTCCAGTCGAAGGGCGGCGCCGAATAACGCGGATCGGCACTCAGTGCGTCCAGGAGTTTTCGGATGTCGTCCCGGCGATTCTTACCCGGCGGTCCTTATAGATGTTCTCGGTCCAGTCGCTCGGATCGCGGAAGGGCGCATCGGGACGGGTCGGCCAGATCATCATGCCGCAACCGGCATCCTGATGATTGGGTGCGAAGATCGCATAACCGGATTTGGCGAGCGCCTCCATCAGGAATGTGGATTGGGTGTCGCAGCCGTCGAAGCCGTGGAAAAAATAAACACCGGCCAAGGGCCCGGGCGTGCCGCGCTCGGGAATCCAAGCTTCGATTTGGAGCCCGGCGATCTCCAATTCCTGCGGCGAAATCATCGGAGTCGCGGCCGAAACGACTGGCGTGGATGCGGCAACCGAAAACAGAAGCCCCAGAAAAATCGCGCGCAACACCGCTGAGCCTCGATGCGCGTCTACCGTCTTGCGAAGCCAGTCAGCCATGTTCCTCTCCCGTGGTCTGATACCCATTCCACGCCGGGATCGGATGCATCCTTCGCAACGGATCGCGAATGACGGTTGGCATTTATCTCGAATGCGATTGTCTTGATTGGAGCCAACCCAAACACAAAGGCCCCGACCGTTGCCGGCCAGGGCCTTTTGAAACTGGTGGAGCCAGACGGAATCGAACCGACGACCTCTACAATGCCATTGTAGCGCTCTCCCAACTGAGCTATGGCCCCAAGGGACGGGGCCGCAGCCATGAGGCGCGGCCCCTAAATTCGTGCAAATTATATTCGGTTTTAACCGGCCAAGCGAAAAAATCCGTTAACGCCGGACCCTCGCTTCCCGCACCGGGTGCCCTGCCCTGAGCCCCCGGCGCTGAGCGTCCCGGCATTGGGCGGCCCAGCGCTGTGCCTTTAAGTATCCTCGCCGGTCTTGTCGATCACCTTGCCGACGTCGGCATCGTCCTGAACGAGTTCGGAGGCGTCTTCGATCACGTCCTCTTCGTCGTTGCCGGTACCTTCCTCCTCGATCTCTTCGATCTCCTCCCCGTCATCGGGCAGTACGATCTCAAGACCAACGTCATCCTCCGGCACCGGCTTGACCACGGCAGGGCGCTTTTCCTCGGCGACCGGCTGCGGCCGGCCGCGCTTCACCTTGGTGAAGGCTTCCGGATCGAATGCGGTCTTGCATTTAGGGCAAATGATCGGCGTGCGGCGCATATCGTAAAAAGGCGCGCCACAGCTTTGGCAAGTTCGTTTTGTTCCCCAATCGGACTTCACGGGGCATACCCTCCCTGTCTCGGGCCGGGCTGCCAATTGCCACTTTCGGGCGGCGCTGTCAAAAGCAAAATAGGCCCCTTCCCGTATTGTTCCCGAATTACCCCGGTATTGACACCCGGGGCGGTGCTACCGGCCTTGCCCCGGCCTGTGCTACCAAGCTCCGGGGCTCTAAGCCCTTGGGATCGGCCGCAGGGGAAGAAATGTGACACCGCTTGTTTCGACACCGGCGCGAGGCTTACGCGGGCGGATTGCGGTACCCGGCGACAAGTCGATTTCGCACCGGGCGCTGATGCTCGCATCCCTCGCGGTCGGGCGGAGCACGATTACCGGCTTGCTCGAGGGCGACGACGTGAGGCATACGGCGTCGGCGTTGCGGGCACTGGGTGCCGGAATCACGCGCGAAGGCGAAGGCCGCTGGCAGGTGGATGGGGTCGGCATCGGCGGCCTCACCGAAAGCGATTCGGTGCTGGATCTCGGCAATTCGGGGACCGGGGCGCGGCTTTTGATCGGGCTGACCGCGAGCCATCCCTTCACCAGTTTTTTCACCGGCGACGAATCGCTTTGCCGGCGGCCGATGGCGCGGGTGATGGGTCCGCTTTCCCATATCGGCGCCAATTTTATCGGCCACACCGGCCATACGCTTCCGCTTGCGGTCATCGGCGCGCGATCGCCCATCCCCATCATCGAAAAACTTGCCATTGCCTCGGCGCAAGTGAAATCGGCGATTCTTCTTGCTGGATTGAATGCCCCCGGCGAGACCACGGTGATCGAACCGGAGCAAAGCCGCGATCACACCGAAATCATGCTCCGCCATTTCGGCGCGCGGGTCATCGTCGAAGAAATATCGGGCGACGGCGAGCGCGGGCATGCAGCGACCGTTACCGGTCATCCGGAATTGACGGCGCGCGATATCACGGTTCCGGGCGATCCGAGTTCGGCGGCGTTTCCGCTGGTTGCCGCCATCCTTGCCGAGGATTCCGAGGTCACCGTCACCGATGTTTGCGTCAATCCCTTGCGCATGGGGCTCTATGAAACCTTGCGCGAAATGGGTGCGGATATCGTGATCGCCAATCAGCGCGAACAGGGCGGCGAAATGGTTGCCGACATCACGGCGCGCAGCTCCCGCCTCAAAGGCGTTGCGGTTCCGTTTACCCGCGTGCCGTCGATGATCGACGAATTCCCGATATTGGCGGTCGCCGCCGCCTGCGCCGAAGGCAAGACGGCGATGGGCGGAATTGCCGAGCTTCGCGTCAAGGAGAGCGATCGGGTGCGGGCGATCGTTGACGGATTGGCCCGCTGCGGCGTCGGCGCGGAAGAAACCGAAGACGGCCTCGTCGTTTACGGAAAGGGCGGGAAACCGCCGGGGGGCAAGACCATCGAAACCCATCTCGACCACCGCATCGCCATGGCCTTCCTGGTCATGGGAATCGTGTCCGAGGATAAAGTCGGGGTCGATGATTCGACCATGATCGGAACGAGTTTTCCCGGCTTTGCCGAATTAATGAACCGCATCGGCGCCAAGGTTCAGGCGTGACCTCGCCGCCTCGGCTGATTGCGATGGACGGGCCGGCCGGCGCCGGTAAGGGAACCCTCGCCAGGCGCCTGGCGGCTCATCTTGGCTATGCCTATCTCGAAACCGGGCTGTTGTACCGCGCGGTGGGCTTAAGGACCCTGCGGGCCGGCGCCGACCCCTCGGATGTCAACGCCGCGGTCAAAGCCGCAAAGGAGTTAAATCCCAAGGATCTTGAAGACCCGGAATTGCGCGGCGACACCACCGCCAATACCGCATCTATTGTGGCTGCCTACCCGGAAGTCCGCAAAATCTTGATCGAATTTCAGCGCGGCTTCGCCGCCCATCCGCCGGGCGGCGCCCGGGGCGCGGTCATCGAAGGGCGGGATATCGGGACCGTGGTATGCCCCAATGCGGACATCAAGTTTTTCGTGACCGCAAGCGTGGAAACCCGTGCAAATCGGCGGCTTAAGGAGTTGCTCGACCGGGGCATCGCGGCTATACATAGCGCCGTTCTCAGGGACATGAGGGATCGCGATTCCCGGGACAGCCAGCGAGAGGCGGCTCCCTTGCGGATGGCGGACGACGCCATTCTGCTCGACACCACGGAGCTCACCGCCGACCAAGTTTTCGCCGCTGCCCTGAAGTCGATTGAATCGCGTACCGGGTCCTGATCCGGGGCTAAGGACTGCCGCCCCGAAATCTTGAGAACCGAAAAAGGCTCGAGCGGGGAACGCAAGAGCCTGACGGAAAATTCGAGCTCCCGGCCGGGCCAGGAAAGGCGCTCGGTTGCGGATATTTTTTTGCGCGGGACGATCCAAGGGATCGACGCGAATTGAAGAGGATGGATTGAAATAGCATGGCTCAGGCAATGACGACTGAAACGCAGATCAAACCGTTTTCGACGGGCGAGAGCTTCGCCGCTCTGCTCGACGAAACGATGGGCAAATCCGAACGGTTCGAGGGATCCGTGGTGAAAGGCCGCATCGTGGCCATCGAGAACGAGATGGTGCTGGTGGATGTCGGGCTGAAATCGGAAGGACGGATTCCGCTGAAGGAATTCGCCACCGCCGGAAAAGCCGCCGAGATCAAGGCGGGCGACACCGTCGAAGTCTTCGTCGAGCGGATGGAAGACAAGAACGGCGATGCCATGCTGAGCCGGGAAAAAGCCCGCCGCGAAGAATCTTGGTCGGCGTTGGAAACTGCCCATAAGGAAGGCCAGCGCGTGACCGGCGTCATCTTCGGCCGCGTCAAGGGCGGCTTCACCGTGGATCTCAGCGGTGCCGTAGCATTTCTGCCGGGAAGCCAAGTCGATATTCGCCCGGTTCGCGACGTCGGACCCTTGCTCGGAACGCCGCAGCCTTTCCAAATTCTGAAAATGGACCGCCGCCGCGGCAACATCGTGGTGTCCCGCCGCGCCGTCCTCGAAGAATCCCGCGCCGAAGCGCGCTCGGAGCTTATCTCCGGCCTGTCCGAAGGACAGACGCTGGAAGGTGTGGTCAAGAACATCACCGATTACGGCGCCTTCGTCGATCTCGGCGGCGTCGACGGATTGCTGCATGTGACCGATATCGCGTGGCGGCGCATCAATCATCCGTCCGAAGTTTTGTCGATTGGACAATCCGTCAAAGTCAAAGTCGTGCGCTTCAATCCCGAAACCCAGCGCATCAGCCTCGGCATGAAGCAGCTCGAGCCGGATCCGTGGGAGGGCGTTGCCGCAAAATATCCGGTCGGCACGAAATTCAAGGGCCGCGTCACCAACATCACCGACTACGGCGCGTTCGTGGAACTGGAACCGGGGATCGAAGGCTTGGTCCACGTTTCCGAGATGAGCTGGACCAAGAAGAATGTTCACCCCGGCAAGATCGTTTCGACCAGCCAGGAAATCGAGGTGATGATCCTCGACGTCGATTCCGAGAAGCGCCGCATTTCGCTCGGCCTCAAGCAGTGCCTGGACAATCCGTGGCTGGGCTTCAAGGAACAGCATCCGGCCGGAACCGAGATCGAGGGCGAGATCAAGAACATCACGGAATTTGGCCTGTTCGTGGGCTTACCGGGCGATATCGACGGCATGGTGCATCTTTCCGACGTTGCGTGGGAAAAATCGGGCGAAGAAGCGGTCAAGGAGTTCAGCAAGGGTCAGCGCATCAAGGTCAAGGTGCTCGATGTCGATACCGATAAGGAACGGGTCAGCCTCGGCATCAAGCAGCTGACCCCGGATACGCGCGTCAGCACCAGCACCGCCGCCGCGGCCCCGGCCGCCGAAGGCGCGAAATTCAAGAAGGGCGACATCGTCACCGTGACCGTGGCCGCGATCAAGGACAACGGCATCGAAGTGACGCTCAGCGACGGCGTGACCGGTTTCGTCCGCAAGGGGGATTTGGCGCGCGAGCGCAGCGAACAGCGTCCCGACCGATTCGCCGTGGGCGAGCGCATCGATGCGCTGGTCACCGGAACGGGCAAGGACCATCGCGCCCAGCTTTCGATCAAGGCGCGCGAGGCCGAAGAAGAAAAAGAGGCGATGGACCAGTTCGGTTCATCCGATTCGGGAGCCAGCCTGGGCCAGATCCTCGGCGCCGCCCTCGACAAGGCCAAGAAAGAGAAGAAGAAGTCCAAGAAGGACGAAGCCGGCGACTAATCCCGGCTTCGGCAAAGCGGGAGCTTGCCGGTGTCCATTGACTCGGATCTTCGCGTCGATCGCCAACGCCTCAAGCGGCGGCTGACTTTTTGGCGGCTTCTTGCGGTTATCGCGGCCGTCGGCGCGGTTCTCCTGCTGATCGACCGCCATCAACCCATCCTGCATGCCCGGCATATCGCCCGGATTTCGATCAACGGCGTCATCGCCGATGATCCCGACCGGGCGGATGCGCTCAAGCATGTGGCCGAAGATCCGTCGGCGCGCGCCCTGATCGTCCGGATTGATTCGCCCGGCGGAACCGTCGTCGGCGGTCAGTCGCTCTATTACGAATTGCGGGAGGTCGCGGCGAACAAACCCGTGGCCATCGTGATGGGCGAAATGGCGACCTCAGCCGGCTATATGGTAGCGCTCGGCGGCGACCGGATTTTTGCCCGCGAGGGCTCGGTCACCGGCTCGATCGGCGTGATCCTGCAAACTGCCGACGTGACCGGATTGTTGCAAAAGCTCGGCATCACGACCGAAGCCCTGAAAAGCGCTCCCTTGAAGGCGGTGCCGTCGCCGCTGGAGCCCCTGACGCCGGAAGCCCGGGAGGCGACCATGAGCGTCATCCGCGACGTCTATGACGGCTTCGTGAAGCTGGTCGAAATGCGCCGCTCGCTGAGCCCCGAACAAGCGGCACCCTTGTCCGATGGGCGCGTCTTCACCGGTCGCCAGGCATTGGCAAACGGGCTGATCGACGAAATCGGCGGCGAAAACGAGGCCCTTCACTGGCTCAGCGCCGCCCATGGGGTCAGTCCCCAACTGCCCATCCGCGACATCGATACCGATGGCGAGAAGGAACTGTTCCGCAAGGTCGTGGGGGGATGGGCCGGAAAAACGTTGTTTTCTGAGAGACTTACACTTGACGGGGTAATTTCCGTCTGGCACCCTGATTTGCGTTAGGCTCGTGATTCCAAATAGTTCCGGCTGATTTGGACTCTCGGCCCGGTGGGGCACCGGGGAGAAAGAACGCGAAGCAGGGGACGTTCTGGCATGACGAAATCCGAACTGATCGCCAAGCTCGCGGAACAAAATCCGCATCTCTATCTGCGCGATGTGGAACGCATCGTTGCAACCGTTTTCGACGAGATTTCCGAGGCTTTGGCGAAGGGCGACCGGGTGGAGCTGCGCGGCTTCGGCGCGTTTTCGGTCAAGCACCGCGAAGCCAGGCTCGGCCGCAACCCGCGGACCGGCACCACCGTCAAGGTGAGCGAAAAGCACATCCCCTTTTTCAAGACCGGCAAGGAGCTGCGCGAGCGGCTAAATGGCAAGCGCTAGCGTTTGCCCCGGCGGGGCGCCATGAGACTCCCGCTTTTCATTCTCTTTCTTTTTGCCGCCGCGATCGCGATCATGTTCGCGGTTCCTAATCGCGAGCTCGTCACCCTCCATTTCTGGCCTTTCGATTTCCAAATCGAGCTTGGCCTTTATCTCGTCGCTTTCGCGGCGCTATTTTTCGGATTCTTTCTCGGCTGGATCGGCTCCTGGTTCGCCCAGCGCAAATGGCGAAAACTCGCCCGAGACCGGGCGCGGCGTATCGAGCATCTGGAGACCGAAATTATCGCCCTGAGCGACGCGGCCAAGGCGGACCCAGCCCGCGGCGGCGCCCTCCCGGGCGCCGCAGCCGAAGAGGGCAAGATTCCCGCGATTACGCTTCGGCGTTGATTTTATGCAAAGGGAAAGAGTGCGGCCCCGCGAACGGGACTCACGCACGAATGTCGAGTTGCAACCCGCGCCCATCTTCCTGGCGTTCGGCGGAGCGGCCGCCGCGCTCGCCCTTTTTGGCGTGGTCGAGCGCCTGAGCCGTCTGCTTGGTCGCGACCTGATCTTTCTGATCGGCGCCGACCTTGCGTACCGCCGTTGCCGCTGCTGTTTCAGCGGCCGGATTGATGGTAACTCCGCTTGGAATCTCCATCGCAATCCTATCCTCGTTCCTGCCTGCCTGGCGTAATCGGACTGGATCGTTATCACTCGCGCCCAATCTCTGATACGCCAACAGAGCAGCATAAAGAGGAAGGATTAGCAAATCCTGAAAAATACAATTGTAGAATTTAAAATTTTATGGAAGTGCTGCAATTTGCGATACACGCTGAAATACTTCGTCATTTCTTTGAATCGAGCCGCGGCAGTTTTCAGAAAATTGTTATATACTGATCTAACGGATATATCGTCATGATGAAGCTCGATCCCGCAAGCCGCATATTTTGTGCCCTCGACACCCCGGACGTCGCCGCCGCGCGGAAGCTTTCCCACGCGCTCAAAGGGGCGGTCGGAGGCGTCAAGCTGGGCCTCGAATTCTTCGCCGCGAACGGGCCCAAGGGTGTCGCGGAAATTTCCGGCATGCCGGTTTTTCTCGATCTCAAGCTTCACGATATTCCGAACACGGTCGCCGGCGCGGTGCGATCGGTTCTACCGCTGAATCCTGCGATTCTCACCGTCCACGCCGCGGGCGGCGCGGCCATGTTGCGGGCGGCGGCAGAGGCGGCAAAAGAAAAAACCGGGAAATCCGGCGGCGTTCGGCCGAAGCTGGTCGCGGTCACCGTCCTGACCAGCCTCGATCAGGGGGATCTTCAAGAAACCGGAATTCGCGACAAGGTTTCGGATCAAGTGCGGCGGCTGGCATCGCTCGCACAGAATTGCGGAATCGATGGTGCGGTCTGCTCGGCCCACGAGATCGCGGCCCTGCGCGCCGATTGCGGACCCGATTTCACCCTGGTGGTACCGGGACTTCGCCCGCCTTGGGCGGCAGCGCAAGATCAGAAGCGGGTGACGGCGCCCATTGAAGCGCTAGAGCTCGGCGCCGATATCCTGGTCATCGGCCGGCCGATTACCGGCGCTTCCGATCCGAGGCAAGCCGCACTTCGCATCGCGGGCGAACTGGCCGCGTTTTAGGAATCATGACAGTCGAGGTCAAAATCTGCGGCGTCAATTCGCGGGAAGCCGCCCGCGCCGTAGCCGAAGTGCGCGCCGATCTCGCCGGCTTCGTCTTCTTTTCGAAATCGCCGCGCCACGTCACGCCGCAACAGGCAGCACAGATTGCGGCCGAGCTCCCGGGCCATATCGTGAAGATTGCGTTGTTCGTCGACCCGGACGACGAAGCGATTGCGCAAACCCTCAGCCTGTTTCCCTTCGATATGATTCAGCTTCATGGGAGCGAAACCCGTGAGCGCGTTGCCGCCGTCAAATCCCGATTCGGCCGGCCGGTCATCAAGGCCGTGAAGCTCGCGCAACAATCCGATTTGGCCGAAGCGGTCCCCTTCGAAGGCATTGCCGACCGCTTGCTTTTCGACGCCAAACCGCCGCCGACCCTGAAGGGGGCTCTCCCCGGCGGCAACGCCTTGGCCTTCGATTGGGAATTGCTCAGGGGGTTTTCACGGCCGGTCTCGTGGATGCTCTCCGGTGGGCTGAACCCGGAAAACGTCGCCGAGGCTATCCAGACCTCCGGGGCGCGCTCAGTCGATGTTTCCTCCGGGGTCGAGGACCGACCGGGCCACAAAGACCCGCAGCGCATCGCCCGCTTCGTGGCCGCCGCCAAGGCCGCACGGTAATTCGGCCGGCCTGAGAAATCGCCGTAATCACAATAGGTTACTTGGATCGGGTGCGGCACCGTCGGGCTTTACTGGACCCCGGTCCCTATGGTTCATTCAACAAAGGTTTTCACGAATCCAAGCCCCATGGAACGCATCAACACCTTCCGCGCCGGTCCGGATGAGAACGGCCATTTCGGGATTTTCGGCGGCCGCTATGTCGCCGAGACCTTGATGCCGCTCGTCCTCGAATTGGAGCGCGCCTATACCAAGGCGAAAGCGGACGACCTGTTCCAAACCGAATTCGACTATTACCTAAGACAGTATGCCGGGCGGCCGAACCCGCTCTATTTCGCCGAACGCCTCACCGCCCATCTCGGCGGCGCCAAGATTTACCTCAAGCGCGAAGATCTCAATCACACCGGCGCGCACAAGATCAACAATTGCATCGGCCAGATTTTGCTGGCCCGGCGCATGGGCAAGCGCCGCATCATCGCCGAAACCGGCGCCGGCCAGCACGGAGTCGCGACCGCCACCGTTTGCGCGCTGTTCGACCTGCCCTGCGTCATCTACATGGGCGAGACCGATATCGAGCGCCAAGCGTCGAATGTGTACCGGATGAAATTGCTGGGCGCCGAGGTGGTGCCGGTAAATTCCGGCTCGCGCACGCTGAAGGACGCGCTGAACGAAGCGCTCCGCGATTGGGTCGCCAATGTCGAATCGACCTATTACCTGATCGGCACGGTCGCAGGACCCCATCCCTACCCGGCCATGGTCCGCGATTTCCAATCGGTCATCGGCAATGAGGTGAAGGAACAGATCATCGAATCCGAAGGTCGTCATCCGGATACGCTCGTTGCCTGCGTCGGTGGCGGATCGAATGCCATGGGGCTATTCCATCCCTTTCTCGATCAACGGGCGGTGCGCCTGATCGGGGTCGAGGCCGGTGGGCACGGCATCGAGACCGGGCAACACGCGGCCTCCTTGACCGGCGGGCGTCCCGGTATTCTTCACGGCAATCGGACTTATCTTTTGCAGAATGACGACGGCCAGATTCTGGAAGCCCATTCGATTTCCGCCGGCCTCGATTACCCCGGGATCGGACCGGAACATTCCTGGCTTTATGAAACGGGACGCGCCGAATACGCAACGATCACCGACAACGAGGCCTTGGACGCCTTCAAGCTTTTAACCCGGATCGAGGGTATCATTCCCGCGCTCGAATCCGCCCATGCGGTGGCCCATGTAACGAAGATTGCGCCCAAACTGCCGCGGGATCACATCATCATCATTTGTCTGAGCGGCCGCGGCGACAAGGACATTTTCACCGTTGCCAAGACCCAAGGGGTAAAGCTGTGACCTCCGCCGAAGCCGCAACCAATATCGCGAAGACCGCGGTCGCCGATTCCGGGCTGATCCACCGGCGATTCGCCGCCCTCAAGAAAGAAGGACGAGCGGGCCTGGTCACCTTCATTACCGCCGGCGATCCCGATCCCGAAACCTCGCTCGCCCTGATGAAGGGCCTGGTGGCGGCGGGCGCGGATATCATCGAGCTCGGCATGCCGTTTTCCGATCCGATGGCCGACGGCCCCGCCATTCAGCAAAGCAGTTTGCGCGCGCTCAAAGCCGGCATGACCTTGCGCAAGGTTCTGGCCCAGGTGCGCAGCTTTCGCGCCGACGACAAGGAAACGCCGGTCGTATTGATGGGCTACTACAATCCCATCTACAGCTACGGAAACCAGAAATTTCTCGCCGACGCACGAACGGCGGGCGTCGATGGGCTTATTGTGGTGGATCTGCCGCCGGAGGAAGACGCGGAGCTGTGTCTGCCCGCGCTTGAAGCCGGATTGAATTTCATCCGGCTGGCGACCCCAACCACCGACGATGTGCGTTTGCCGACGGTTCTCGCCCATACCAGCGGATTTATCTATTACGTTTCGATCACCGGTATTACCGGCACGGCCACTGCCGATGCCGCTCAGGTGGAAAAAGCGGTGGCGCGAATTCGCCGGCACACCGAACTGCCGGTCGCCGTCGGATTTGGCATCAGCACGCCCGAACAAGCAGGGCTGATTTCGCGCGTTGCCGATGCCGCGGTCGTCGGATCGGCGCTGGTTCGCAAGATTGCGGACTCGCTCGACGATGCCGGAAAGGCGAAGCCGGCCCTGATATCGAATGTTTTGGATTTGACGCGCCGCCTGGCGGACGGTGTGCGCGGCGCTCGCGTAAAGGCTTAAGTTCCGATGAATTGGCTCACCAACTTTGTGCGGCCCAAAATCCGCGCGCTCGTCGCCAAGAAAGAGCTGCCCGACAATCTGTGGCGGAAATGCCCGAGTTGCGGGCAAATGGTTTTCCATCGCGAACTCGAATCCAATCTTTTCGTCTGTCCGCATTGCGATCATCACATGCGGATTCCGGCGAAGCAGCGCCTGAAGCTTCTCTTCGACTACGGGCAATATCAGCGCATCGAATTGCCGAAAACGATCGTCGATCCGCTGCACTTCCGGGATTTGCGCCGCTACGCCGAACGCCTCAAGGAAAGCCAAACGCGCACCGGTGAACCCGAGGCGCTGGTCGTCGCCCACGGCTTGCTTGGCGGATCGGCGGCGGTGATCGCAGCTTTCGATTTCGATTTCCTCGGCGGCTCGATGGGCGTTGCGGTTGGCGAAGCCTTCCTGGCGGCCGCCAAACTGGCGGTGCTGCAGGACGCACCGCTGATCGCGATCTGCGCATCCGGCGGCGCGCGGATGCAGGAAGGGATTCTTTCCCTCATGCAACTTCCGCGCACCGTTATCGGCGTCGAAGAAGTTAAGGCCGCCGGGCTTCCCTATATCGTCGTCCTGGGCGATCCGACCACCGGCGGCGTCACTGCCTCCTTCGCCATGCTGGGTGACGTGCAGATTGCCGAGCCGGGCGCCATCATCTGCTTTGCCGGTGCGCGGGTGATCGAAAAAACGATCAAGGAAAAGCTCCCCGAAGGATTTCAGCGCGCCGAATATCTCCTCGATCACGGCATGGTGGATATCGTCGCCAAGCGCGGGGAGTTGCGTTCCCTCCTCATCCGCCTTGTCGCCTTGTTGCGGAATCGGGCTCCCGCGGTCGAAAACGGCGCCGCCGGCCTGCCGCGTGCCGCCCAATGACCCTGTCGATGATTCCAGCGGCGCGAATAACCAGCGCCAAGACTGATCCGGTCCTGCAGCGGCTGTGGGCGCTCCATCCCAAGATCATCGATCTTTCCTTGGAGCGGATCGAGCGGCTTTTGAAGGCGCTCGGCCACCCGGAAGAAAGACTCCCCCCGGTTATTCATGTGGCGGGCACCAACGGCAAGGGATCGGCGATCGCCTTCTTGCGCGCAATTTTCGAGGCGGCGGGGCATCGCGTCCATGTCTATACCTCGCCTCATCTCGTGCACTTCAACGAACGCATTCGTTTGGCCGGTTCGCTTGTTTCCGACGACGATCTTTTCGACGTGCTTTCGGAATGCGAAGCGGCCAATGACGGCGCGCCGATTACGTTTTTCGAAATCACCACCGCTGCGGCTTTTCTTGCGTTCGCGCGGCAGCCGGCGGACATCGTCCTGCTCGAAACCGGGCTCGGAGGAAGACTGGATGCAACCAATGTCATCGCCGATCCGGTATGCACGGCGATCACCCCGATCTCCCTCGACCACACTCAATTTCTCGGTGAAACCATCGCCAAAATCGCCGGCGAAAAGGCGGGAATTCTCAAATCCGGCACGCCCTGCGTGGTCGGCCCGCAATTGGGCGACGCTGCGAACGTGATTGCCGCGCGTGCGCAAGATCTTCGATCGCCGTTGTTCCGTTTCGGACAAGAATGGTCGGTGGAAGCCAGCGGCAATGGCATGCTGGTCCGCGACGGCACGAATAACCAGGAGCTTCCCAGACCGGGTCTTGCCGGAGCGCATCAGCTCGTCAATGCGGCAACCGCGATTGCCTGCCTGCGTCACACGCCCCTCTCGGTAACCGAGAACGCCATTCGCACCGGGTTACGCAAAGTGGAGTGGCCGGCACGTCTGCAGCGCTTGACGCAAGGCCCCCTGGCCGAGCATCTGAACGACTCCCGATCGGAATTGTGGCTCGACGGCGGACACAATCCGGCGGCCGGAGAAGTGCTTGGCGACGCGGCGAAAACTTGGAACGATCTCCCGCTGCATCTGGTCTTCGGAATGCTGAACACCAAGGATGGTGGCGGTTTTTTGCGGCCGTTGGCGCCCTATGCGCGATCCTTGCGCGCGGTCGCGATCACCGGCGAATCGGCAAGTCTCTCGGCGGAGGAAGCTGCGGCGCTGGCCCGGCAGGCCGGGCACGACGCCAAAGTCGCGTCTTCGGTTGAAGCGGCGATTGGGGAAATCGCCGGCGCCGGTGAACCGGTTCGCATTCTGATTTGCGGCTCGCTTTATCTTGCGGGCCAGGTGTTGGCCGACAACGGCTAAACGAAAGGCCCCGCCGATGCATTGGCGGGGCCTTCGTTAACGAGCGACCGGAATTGCGCCGGGATCAGAGCGCCTGCTCGACCCACTCATAGAGCTTGCTCTTCGGTAAGCTGCCGACCTTCATCGCCGCCACTTGGCCATTTTTGAAGATCATCAAGGTGGGGATGCCGCGCACATTGTATTTGGTGGGGGTGGCGCGATTCTCGTCGATATTGATTTTGGCCACCGTCACCTTTCCGGCCATGTCCTTGGCCAGCTCTTCGAGGAAGGGTGCGATCTGCAGGCACGGGCCGCACCATTCCGCCCAGAAGTCGACCAGCACCGGTCCCGGTGCCTTGAGAACATCCTGCTCGAAACTTTTATCGGTCACATGGCTCGGCACAACGGTCTCCTCTCAAATTTTGGGGAATTGTAGCGGGCGCCCGGAGGCCCGGGGGGATTGTCACGAATCTATGGTTGAGGAGCGGGCCCGTCAAGGTGCGTGGCGGTCGAGAATTTCCTTTGAAATAGGCATCAATTTCGGCGCGACCGTCCACAAGAGCGCACAGCGGACACTATGCTTTGGATAAATCTCGGTCAAAACCGCACGGTAAGCCGCCATCTGCTTCAAATATGCAACCGGCGCTTGCTCGGCCGAATCCGGAACCGGCCGATTGGTCTTGTAGTCGACGATATGAACTTCGCCGTCCATGACAAGAAGCCGGTCGACCTGACCGGCAATGACCCGATTGCCGATTTTTCCCGCCAACGAAACCTCGGCGCGCGACCCAGGGCCGAAGAGATGACCGAAAATAGGATCCGAAAGAATCGCCAGCGTCTCGGCGGCGATCGCTTTTTTCTGCGCCGGATCCAGACCGTGAATCGAGAGATCAAGAAAACGGCGGCACGCTGGCTCGCGTTCAGCAGCCGACAGCGGCGGCAGAAGCTCGAGCAGGCGGTGGATGATGCGGCCGCGCCGCACCGCCTCGCCTTCGTGACCGCCCGGACCGGCGAGCGGCGACAGGGCCGGCGGTTCGGCCTCGAGCGGCCGCGACGGGGCCAGCGGCACCGGCACCGGGGGCTCCGGTGCGGGGGGAAGGATCGCCCAGGAGGGAAGAGCGCCGGCCTGCTCGATGGTTGCCGCTTTGCGGGAGTCTCGGGGCGGCCAGCGTTGATCATTAGCGAGTCGCAGGACTTCGGTTCCGTCCTTCAATGTCACGGGCTGTGCAACGTCCCTCAGCGCTTCGCGCACGAGATCGTACCAGCAGCCCGGCGGACGCGCTTTTTTCCCCTCATAACCGCAAACATAGAGACGATCGCGGGCACGCGTCATCGCCACATAGAGAAGCCGCCGGTGCTCCTGGTCGCGGCGGCGTTTTTCCTCGGCACGCGCAGCGGCGCAAATCCTCTCCTCATTTTCCTTGCGAACCGGCCACAGCATCATGCCATCCGCCCAGATGAGCCGTGATTCCTGCCGGTGATCGGGAACGGCGCAGGTATCGGGCAAGAACACGATCTCGGCCTCAAGCCCCTTGGCGCCGTGGACCGTCATCACCCGGACTTCCCGCCGCGCGACATCGAGATCGCGTTTTACTTCGATCGGGTTGCGGGAGAACCATTGCAGGAATCCCTGCAGCGAGGGCGGATGCTCCGCCCCATAGGCAATCGCCAGCGACAGGAATTCATTGATCGGATCATTCGCCTCGAATCCCAATCGCGCGATCATCCGCTTGCGTCCCTCCCGTTCCGCCAGAACCGCGGCGTAGAACTCGAAGGGCGGCACAAAATCCACACCGGAAAGAATTTCCGCGAGCTCGTCGCGCGCCGCCTGCCAATGGAGATTATCCGAGGCGCGGGATTTCAGCGCCTGCCAGAGCGAGCCATCGCGCCGGTGGCCAAGCTCGATCAAATCATCGTCGCTCAGACAGAAGAGCGGGCCTTTCAAGACGGTCGCCAGAGTCAAATCGTCTTCGGGCAGAAGCGCGAATTGGCCCAGCGCCATCAGATCCATGACCGCCAGCTGATCGGACAGCACCATGCGGTCGGTACCGGCGACGGGAATATTCTGCAGCTTCAGCGCCCGCACCATAGCATCGAAGAAATCGTTGCGCCGGCGAACCAGGATCATGATGTCCTGCGCCTCGATCGGCCGGCCGCGCGATAAAAGAATCTCCTTATTTTCGATCCACCCATGAATGGTATTTGCGATGCGCCTGGCCAAGCGTGACGGCGGACTGTCCTCCGCCATCTGGTCGAGCGGCGCGTCCCACGGATTGGGTTCATCGCTTGCCGGCGGCTTCTCGACGTCCCAGATCTCGACCAACCCCGCGTCGCCTTCGCGAAGCGGCTGATGTACCAGCGACGTTCCCGGAAGCACGACGCCGTCTCGTGCGGCATCCCTTGCAAAGACCCGGTCGACCGCATGGAGGACGGCCGGCGCGGTACGGAATGAACGTTCGAGAGGGAGATTGACAAAATCGCGCCGCGACTCTTGAGCGCGTTCCTTGAAATGCTCATGCATCGTCTCGAATACGGCGAGATCGGCGCCCTGAAAACTGAAGATCGATTGTTTTTCGTCGCCCACGGCAAACAGCGTTCGCGGCAACACCAGCTCTTCGCGGGCACCGGCTCCCGCAAAAAATTCTTCGGCCAAGGCGCGAATGACATCCCATTGCTCCGGGCTGGTATCCTGGGCTTCGTCGATCAGGATATGATCGATGCCGCCGTCGAGTTTGTAGAGCACCCAGGAAACACCGCCTTGCCGCCCGAGAAGATCCTGGGCTTTCAAGATCAAATCGTCGTAGTCGAGCAAGGCCCGCGTCGATTTTTCCGTTTTGTAAGCATCCAGCATCGCTTTACTCAACTGCAGAAGATCGGCGGTTGCTTCCGCCACATCCACCGCCTTGACCCGTTCGCGAAGCGCCAAGAGCCGTGCCTGTTCGGTTCGCATCGCGGCCGCCGCTTGCGGATCGGCGGCGAGCGATTTCGAGATCAGGGTTTTTTCGGCGCGCGGCTCGCCTTTCTGGGTCAGGAATAATTCGAGGTAATCGCCGCCGATGAGCGAAGGACGTGAAACGGGGCCGCCGAGCCAAGCCCGAAGGATG
>JBGOXX010000001.1:0-68499 GCA_041479345.1 Alphaproteobacteria bacterium | reverse complement strand
TGTCACAGCCGGTGTCCCGCCTTGCAAAACAGGGCCTTGCCGCCGCAGTTCTGGGGCTTGGCTTGCTGGCAGCAGCGGCTCCCCGGGCCGATGCCGCGGTATTTGTCGGCGGCTGCTTCAATTGCGGCTTCCGGCCCCACTTTTTTCACCCGTTCTTCGGTCAGCGAGTGGTTTTCGTAGGCCCACCGCCGGTCTATTACGCGCGGCCTCCCGGCGCCGTGTACGCCCCGCCGGCTTCGGCCTATGTCACGCCCGGCCAAGGCCCATCAGCGCGACACCGGTCTCGCCGCCCTATCAGGCTTCGAACGGCCTGACGTGCCGCGAATACCAGTCGACGGTAGTCGTTGATGGCGGAGCCCAGAACAGCTACGGCACGGCCTGTTTGCAGCCGGACGGGTCCTGGCGCATCGTCAATTAGCTGGCGCATCGCCAACTAGGGACAGAAACAAGCGGCCGTCGCGGTTCCAGCCGTTGGATTACCTCTCCCCCCGTGTTAGAGCATGATCGTGCGCCAATGACCGGCATCGCTGCCGGTAAAAACGGGAGTTTCCGTGGGGGAATCGCGACCGCTTATCGCCGGCAATTGGAAGATGAATTGCCTGCGCGACGAAGGTCTGGCCCTCGCCACGGCGCTGAAGACGCGCTCCGCCGCCGGCCTCCCCTGTGAAATCCTGGTCTGCCCGCCTTTCACTCTTTTGAGCGCCGTCGGCAAGGCGCTCGAAGGCAGCGGCGTCGCGCTCGGCGCTCAGGATTGCCACGATTCAGGTCCCGGCGCCCATACCGGCGATATCGCGGCGGCGATGCTCAAGGATGCCGGGTGCTCTTATGTCATCGTCGGCCATTCCGAGCGGCGGGTTAATCACGGTGAAACCGATGCGCTGGTCCGCCGGAAGGCTAAGGCGGCGCAGGCGGCGGGGCTTTCGGTCATCGTTTGCGTGGGCGAAACCGAAGCCGAACGGATCCGAAACCTCACTTTCGACGTGCTGGCGCGCCAGGTCGAAGCCTCGCTTCCCGATGGGGCAAAGGGCGACGACACGGTCATCGCCTACGAGCCGGTTTGGGCGATCGGAACGGGAAAGACCCCGACCGGCGACGATATTGCCGCGGCTCACCGTCAAATTCGCGCCGTTCTCGCTCGGGCGGCACATGGAGCCCTCGGAGCTTTGGCGGCAGCCCCAATCCGCATCTTGTATGGCGGCTCGGTCAAGGCCGGAAACGCCGCGGAAATCCTTAAGATCCCGGAAGTCGATGGCGCTCTGGTCGGCGGCGCCAGCCTCAAAGCCGATGATTTCTGGGGGATTGCGCAATCGGCCCGGTAGCACCCATCTTCCTACTGGCGCTTCCGGCGGGAACCGATTAAAAAGCCGCGCGGGCTCCAAAGAGCCCATTCCTGAAATTGACGCTTTGGTTAAAGGCGATGACGCAGGTCCTTTTGGTCATTCATGTAATGCTGGCGATTGCGCTGGTGGCGACCGTGCTGCTTCAGCGCAGCGAAGGCGGGGCGCTTGGCATGGGCGGGGGCGGCATGGGCGGCCTCATGACCGGACGGGCGACCGCGAATTTGCTGAGCCGCACCACCGCCGTTCTTGCCGCGTGTTTCATGTCCACGAGTCTGCTGCTCGCCTATTTGGGCGGAATCCACGGCAAGCCGGTCTCGATTCTCGACCGGCCCGCGAGCTCGTCCGCACCGGTGGTGCCCGGTCCGGCGGCTCCTTCGGCACCCGCGCCTTCGAGCGAATCCGGAAAAGAACAGCCGCCGGCGGAAAAAGCGCCCGAGGTGCCGGTTTCAAAATGAGCGCATCGCGCACGGGCGCAGGCCTACCAAGGCCGCGCGGCCCGAAAAATCAGAGGCGGCAGAAGTGCCGCCTCTTTTTGTTGGGGAGTAACCCGAAGTTAGGTTACAGTGCAGGTCCATGACGCGGTTCGTGTTCTTCACCGGCGGCGTGGTCTCCTCTCTCGGCAAAGGACTCTCTTCAGCGGCACTCGGCGCCGTTCTGCAGGCGCGCGGATTCAAGGTCCGGCTGCGGAAGCTCGATCCCTATCTCAACGTCGATCCGGGGACCATGAGCCCGTTCCAGCACGGCGAGGTCTATGTGACCGATGACGGTGCGGAAACCGATCTCGATCTCGGCCATTACGAGCGGTTCACCGGCGTTCCGTCGCGGCGCAGCGACAATGTGACCTCGGGCCGCATCTATTCCGAGGTGATCGCCAAGGAGCGGCGCGGCGACTATCTCGGCGCCACCGTCCAGGTGATCCCCCATGTCACCGACGCCATCAAGAACTTCATCACCGCCGACCTCAAGGACGAGGATTTCGTGCTGTGCGAGATCGGCGGCACTGTCGGCGACATCGAGAGCCTGCCGTTCCTCGAAGCGATCCGCCAGCTTGGCAATGAATTGGGCCCTCAGCGCACCCAATTCGTGCATTTGACCCTGGTGCCGTACATCGCGTCGGCGGGCGAACTCAAGACCAAGCCGACCCAGCATTCGGTCAAGGAGCTTCAGGGTCTCGGCATCCGCCCGGACATTCTGCTTTGCCGCTGCGACCGGCCCATCCCGCCCGAGGCGCGGCGCAAGATCGCGCTGTTCTGCAACATCCGCGAAGAAGCGGTGATCCCGGCGATCGACGTCGACTGCATCTATTACGTGCCGATCAGCTACCATCAGCAGGGCTTCGACACCCAGGTCTGCAAGCATTTCGGAATCGGTCTCGACCGCGAACCCGATTTGTCGCGCTGGGACGCCATCGTCTCGCGGGTCCGCCATCCGGAAGACCAGGTGACGGTGGCGATCGTCGGCAAATACACAGCACTCGCCGATTCCTACAAATCGCTGGTCGAAGCGCTGACCCATGGCGGTATCGCCAACAACGTTCGGGTGAAGCTCGATTGGATCGAATCCGAGATCTTCGAGCAGCCGGATACGATTCAAAAGCTCAACGACGTGGATGGAATTTTGGTGCCCGGCGGATTCGGCGGGCGCGGTTCGGAAGGCAAAATCAACGCCGTGCGCTTCGCCCGCGAGAAAAACGTGCCGTATTTCGGGATCTGCTTCGGCATGCAGATGGCGGTGGTGGAAGCCGCGCGCAATCTCGCCGGCATCAAGGGCGCGGGCTCGACGGAATTCGGACCTTGCGCCGATCCCATTGTCGGTTTGCTCACCGAATGGACCAAGGACAATGTGGTGGAACGCCGGGGCGCCGACGGCAATCTCGGCGGGACCATGCGGCTTGGCGCCTACGAAGCCGTATTGAACCGCAATTCCCGGGTCCATCAGATCTACAATGCGGACCGCATCAGCGAGCGCCACCGCCACCGCTATGAAGTGAACCTCGCTTACGAGGATCGGCTCGCCAAACACGGCATGATCTTTTCCGCCAAATCGCCGGATGGCACGCTTCCCGAAATGGTCGAGATTCCGGACCATCCCTGGTTCATCGGCGTGCAATTCCATCCCGAGCTGAAATCCAAGCCCTTCGACCCGCATCCGCTTTTCGTTTCCTTCATCAAAGCGGCGCTCGATCAGTCGCGTCTCGTCTGATGCCGGAAGGACGCATGCCAGCAAGCCGCCATATCGCCGTCGGCAAAGTCACTTTCGGCAACGATCTGCCGATGGCGCTGATTGCCGGACCTTGCGCGCTCGAATCCCGTGCCCACGCGCTTGAGATGGCGTCCGCGCTCAAGGCGATTACGGACAAACTCAAAATCGGGCTCGTCTACAAAACGTCGTTCGATAAGGCGAATAGGACCAGCAGCAAAAGCCCGCGCGGGATCGGACTTGAAAAGGCTTTGCCGATACTGGCCGAAATCCGCGAGAAAACCGGCTGCCCGGTTTTGACCGATGTCCACACGCCGGAACAATGCGCGATTGTCGCCGAGGCCGTCGATATTCTCCAAATCCCGGCCTTTCTTTGCCGCCAGACCGATCTTCTGCTGGCGGCGGCGAAAACCGGCCGTGTCGTCAACATCAAGAAGGGTCAATTTCTGGCACCCTGGGACATGGCGAATGTGGTGGCCAAGATGGAGGAGGGGGGCAATCGAAACGTCCTGCTGACCGAGCGCGGCGTTTCCTTCGGCTATAACACGCTGGTTTCCGATATGCGGGCGCTGCCGATATTGGCGCGCACCGGCTGTCCCGTGATCTTCGATGCGACCCACTCGGTTCAACAACCAGGGGGTATGGGTAATAAGAGCGGCGGGGAGCGGGAATTCGTATCCGTGTTGGCAAGGGCCGCGGTTGCGGTTGGCGTTGCCGGGCTTTTCATCGAAACCCATCAGGATCCGGACCATGCGCCTTCCGACGGCCCGACCATGATGCGGCTTGATCGTATGGAAGATTTGCTCACTGAGCTCCTGCAATTCGACCGGATCGCCAAATCCCGGCCGGTTGCCTAAGTCCCATTCGTTAGCCCTTTTCCTTGCGTAAACGCTGCTTGCCCAGCTATCTGTTGCCGGGCTTTTTGACGGGACAGGTTGATGACAGCGATTATCGATATCCTTGCTCGTGAAATCCTCGATTCACGCGGCAATCCGACCGTCGAGGTCGATGTGCGCCTGGAATCGGGGGCGCTCGGCCGCGCCGCGGTCCCAAGCGGCGCTTCCACCGGCGCCCACGAAGCCTTGGAGAAGCGCGACGGCGATCCCAAGCGTTACGCCGGGAAGGGCGTACTGCAGGCGGTCGAAGCGGTGAACGGCGAGATCTTCGATGCGCTGTCGGGCCGCGACGCCGAAGACCAAACCGGAATCGACACCGCGATGATCGCGCTGGACGGCACCGCGAACAAAGGCCGGCTCGGCGCCAATGCGATTCTGGGCGTCAGCCTTGCGGTCGCCAAGGCCGCGGCTACGCATCTCAAACTGCCGCTCTATCGGTATGTCGGCGGCGTCGACGCCTGCGTGTTGCCGGTGCCGATGATGAACGTCGTCAATGGCGGGGTGCATGCCGACAATCCGATCGACATTCAGGAATTCATGATCATGCCGGTTTCGGCACCCACCATGCGCGATGCGATTCGCATGGGCGCTGAAATCTTCCATGCGCTGAAGGCGGAGCTGAAAGCCAAGGGCCACAACACATCGGTCGGCGACGAAGGCGGCTTTGCGCCCAATCTCTCGGGCGCCGACGAGGCGCTGTCGTTTATTATGCGCGCGATCGAAAAGGCGGGATACAAGCCGGGCGACGACGTGATGCTGGCCCTCGATCCGGCGGCGACCGAATTTTTCCATGAAGGCCGCTACAACCTGAAGGGCGAGAACAAGGTTCTCGATGGCGACGCGCTGGTCGCCTATTACGCCGACCTTTGCGCGCGCTATCCGATCGTCTCGATCGAAGACGGCATGGCCGAAGACGATTGGGGCGGCTGGGCCGATTTGACCGATGCGCTGGGCGACAAGATCCAGCTCGTCGGCGACGATTTGTTCGTGACCAATCCGGAGCGAATCCGCGAGGGCATCCACCGCGGCTTGGCCAATGCCGTGCTGATCAAGGTCAACCAGATCGGCACGCTTACGGAAACCCTCGACGCGGTGAAAACCGCGCAGCACGCGGGCTACAAGGCGGTGATGTCCCATCGCTCCGGCGAAACCGAAGATTCGACCATCGCTGATTTGGCGGTCGCCACCAATTGCGGCCAGATCAAAACCGGTTCGCTGGCGCGCTCCGACCGCTTGGCCAAATACAATCAGCTCATCCGCATCGAAGAGAGCCTGGGGTCTTCGGCTCAATTCGCCGGAAAGAAGGCGCTCGCCCGCCACGGCTAGCCCTCCGCTGTTTCCCGTTGACCGCCTGACTCGCCCGTGATTCCATCGGATTATGGCGCTGTTAGCAGAAATTCGCCGCCGCGCCCGCGACGTGGCCGGGCCGGTGCTCATGGTGGCCGTGGCCGGCTATTTCGGCTACCACGCGGTGGAGGGCGATCGCGGCTTGATCGCCTGGTGGCAGGTGACGCAGCAGCTCAAATACGCCAACGCGACCTATGACCGCGTTCACGGCGAGCGCGAAGCGTTGGAGCATCGCGTATCGCTGTTGGGCAACGACAAGCTCGATCCCGATCTGTTGGACGAGCGCGCCCACGCCATGCTCAACTTGGCACGGCCGGACGAAGTCATGATCCTGGAACCGGCGCTAGGGGCGCAGGCCCCAGCGGCGCCCGATACCGCGCCGGCGGACCGCCGCTAGATTTACTTCCGGTTAAGTGGGACCGGGATAAACCAGAAGGCACTCCTTGGCCAAAGCGACAACGATGCTCTCCGAACCACTCGCCAAACCGTCCTGGATCAGGGCGCGGATGCCCGCCTCCAGCGCCTCGACCCCCGGCACCTCGACCCCAGGTGCCTCGACCAAGAGCGCTTATGATGAAACGCGCGCGCTGATGCACGAGCTTCGCCTCAACACGGTGTGCGAAGAAGCCGCTTGTCCCAATATCGGCGAGTGCTGGTCGAAGCGCCATGCGACGGTCATGGTCTTAGGCTCGGTTTGCACCCGCGCTTGTTCCTTTTGCAATGTGGCGACGGGACGGCCCGACAAGCTCGATCCGCACGAGCCCGAACGGGTGGCGCAAGCGGTCGCAACCCTTGGGCTTAAGCATATCGTCATCACCTCGGTCGATCGCGACGATCTCGACGACGGCGGGGCGCGCCACTTCGTCCATTGCATCGAAGAAATCCGCGCCCGCGCGCCGGAAGCCACGATCGAAATTCTCACCCCCGATTTTCTGCACAAGGAAGGTGCCGCGGAAATGGTGGCGGCCGCTGCGCCCGATGTGTTCAACCACAATCTCGAAACCGTGAAGCGGCTGTATCGCGAGGTGCGGCCGGGTGCCAAGTATGCGCACTCGCTGGCGCTTCTCGCCCGGGTCAAGGAATTGGCGCCGCAAATGTTCACCAAGTCGGGGATCATGGTTGGCTTGGGGGAAACGGCGGATGAGGTTGCGCAAACGATGGACGATCTTCGCGCCGCCGAAGTGGATTTTCTGACCATCGGCCAATATTTGCGTCCGACGCCCGCGCACATCGCGGTCGCGCGTTACGTGCCGCCGGAGGAATTCGCCGAATACAAAGCGCTGGGGACGGGCAAGGGGTTTCTGCTCGTTGCCGCGTCGCCGCTCACCCGCTCGTCCTATCATGCGGGCGAAGATTTCGCTAAATTGCGGGCGCTGCGCCGCGACATGCCGGCAACGATCGCCAGGTAACCCTTGCCGACTCACGCCGAACAACGCGTTCTTCCCTATGCACCGCGTCAGCTCTTCGATCTCGTCGCCGATATCGAACGCTATCCGGAGTTTTTGCCCTGGTGCATCGCCGCGCGGATAACCAAGCGCGAGGAAAACGCCATCTATGCCGATCTCGTCGTCGGCTACAAAATGGTTCGCGAGAAATTCACGTCAAAGGTAACGCTGACGCCGCCCGGCGAACGCGGCTCGGGCCGCATCGACGTCACTTATTTGAACGGTCCCTTCCGCAGGCTCGACAATCACTGGGCCTTTGAACCGGCCGGCGCCGGCGCCTGCAAGATCGATTTTTATATCGACTTCGAATTCCGTTCGGCTTTTCTGCAGCGGATCATGGGGGCGTTCTTCAACGAGGCGGTGCGGCGGATGGTCGCCGCCTTCGAATCCCGCGCCCGCCAGGTCTACGGCGCGGCGACGCCGGGGGCGGCACCGGCATAGTAAAAAATGACGGCGAGCGAGAACGTGTTGACCGTCATGTGCACGAGGCCGGAGACAAGAATCGAGCGGCTCTTTTCGTAAATCAGCGCCAAAACGATTCCAACGATAAAGATCTGAACCACCATTTGCCGGTTGCCGTGGGCCAAAGCGAAGAGCGCCGCGCTGATAAGAACGCAGGGAAGGATCGACAGACGTTGCCGCAGCCAGGTGTAAAGCACGCCGCGAAAAAGCAGTTCCTCCGCGATCGGCACCAGGATTCCGATCGTTACAATCAAAGCCACGGCGCGCTGCCAGGTAATCCCGCCGGGAACCAGCTCCGACATGTATTGGTCCATCATCGGCGTGTTGAAGTACCGTTCGGTGATCTGGGAGATCGCTCCCGCGGCGAAAAGGCCGCCGAACGCCGCGAGAATGGCGGGCAGCACCCATTTGCGGTGGATCGGCCGCACGCCGAGATCCGCCCAGGAAAAGCCGCGGCGATAGATCAGGACGCCGAACACCGCCCCGAAAATCGCCACCGGTTCGAGAAGAAGAAAGACCGCGATCTGAACGCTCGGGGAATTTTCCGGGCCTTGGGGATTTAGCGCGGCGGCGACATAAAGCGAAAAAAAGCCAAGCAGCGCAATCGTTGCGGCGACGCCGCAAGTCAGCACGATGTCGAGGAACGCGAGGGGTTTGCCCGCCGGCTGAATTACGGGACCGTCAAGCATGGGCGGCGCACAGCGCGAGTTTTAGCGCGGCTTCGACGGATGAAAGCCGCACCGCCTGCCGGCCGCCGGGAAATTGATAACTCTCGTGCAAGGTCGGCTTGCCCTTGCGCGCGGCCGCGATGTGAACGAGGCCGACGGGTTTGGCCGGCGTTCCCCCATCCGGCCCGGCAATTCCCGTGACCGAAACGGCAAGATCGGCATCGAGCCGCTTCAGGGCGCCTTCCGCCATGGCCCGGGCAACTTCTTCGCTCACCGCGCCGACTTTTTGCAGCAGATCGACCGGCACACCGAGCTCCGTGGTCTTGGCCTCATTGGCGTAGGTGACGAAGCCGCCGCGAAAGACTTGCGAGACTCCGGGAATTTCGGTGAGGCAGGCGGCGATCAATCCGCCGGTGCACGATTCGGCGGTGACGAGGCCGAGATGCCTTTCCCGGCAGCTTGTCACGAGCGAGCGCGCCAGCTCGACGAGGTTATGCGGAAAAAGGTCCGAGGCCATGGGAATAAGCATAGATGAAACCGGTCCCGATGCCGGCATAAACCGCGGCGAAGATATCGTCCGCCATGATGCCAAGCGCACCCTTAAATCGCCGCTCGGCCCAACCCACGGGGAAGGGCTTCAAGATATCGAAGAGGCGGAACAATACGAACCCCGTCGCATAAGACACGTAATCCGGCAGCGGCGCCATTGCCGCCACCGGTGCAAGAGTCAGCCATTGCCCGGCCACTTCATCGATCACGACGTGCCCGGGATCGTCGGTGCTCGTGGGCGTGATGAGCCGGCTACAGGCCCACAATCCGATCGCGGTCGCGATGACGGCGGCGGCCGTTAAACCGGTCGCGCCGAATTGCGATTGAATGACCCAGGCGAAAGGCAACGCGGCAAGTGAGGCGAGTGTTCCCGGCGCTTTGGGAACGAGTCCGGCGCCGAACCAGGTTGCCAACAGCCATGCCGGATGGAGCACCGCTATGCCGGTAGGCGGCCGCGGAGTCATCGCGGAAAGGGCAGGCGCACCGCGGCGACCGCTTGTGCGGCGATGCCGTCGCCCCTTCCGGTAAAGCCCATGCCCTCGGTCGTCGTGGCCTTGACGCTGACTCGCGCCGCCGGAACGCCGAGGATTTCCGCGATGCGCGAAACCATGGCGTCGCGGTGCGGCCCGATGCGCGGCTGTTCGCAGATGAGCGTCACATCGAGATTGAGAATCGAGCCGCCTTGCTCCGCAATTTTGTCCGCGGCAAAGCGCAGGAATTTGTGTGAGGGCGCCCCGCGCCATTTATCGTCGCTGGGCGGGAAATGCACCCCGATATCGCCAGCACCAATGGCGCCGAGAAGGGCGTCGGTCGCGGCATGCAATCCGACATCCGCGTCGGAGTGCCCCGATAGCGTGCGGTCGAAAGGAATTTTGATTCCACAAAGCCAAAGATGATCGCCGGGCGAAAACCGATGGGCATCGAACCCAAGCCCCGTGCGCACGTCGCCGGCCGAGGCGAAACGTTCGGCGCGGCGTAAATCATCACTCGTCGTCACTTTGAAATTCTCCTCGCTTCCCATGACCAGCGCTACCGCCATTCCGGCTTTTTCCGCCAGCATCGCGTCATCGGTCGCTTCGGATTGTGAAAATCGCCGATGCGCTTCGAGAATAGCGCGATAATGAAAACCTTGGGGCGTTTGGGCGCGCCAAAGCCCGTTCCGTTCGACGGTCCCGGCGACCCGACCGTTTTCGCCGCGCTTCAAGGTGTCGGCAACGGGGACCGCGGCAATCGCCGCCGCCGCCGAATCAAGCGCGTCCAAGACCCGGCCAATGGTGTCGTGATCGATGAAGGGCCGGGCGGCGTCGTGAATGAGAATACGTTCGGGGTCGCGCTGGCTCAGCGCTTCGAGGCCGTTGCGCACCGATTCCTGCCGTGTGGCGCCGCCCATGACCGGCGGCAACAGCGTCAGTCCGTCGGCGGCACGGTCATAAAGGGCGCGGTCTTCCGGTGCGATCACCGCCGCAACCGCCGCAATCGACGGATGGGAGGCAAAGGCAGCGAGGCTGTAGCGCAAGAGAGGTTCGCCGGCGAGCGGCAGATACTGCTTCGGAGTAGAAGAACCGAGCCTCTGGCCGCGGCCGGCGGCGACCACGAGAGCCACGTTTCCGGGCATTGCGAATCCTGCAAGAAATGTTCGGGCGCCCAACCTAGACATCCCTCCGATCCTTGCCAAGGGGTGCCAGGCCCTGCCAAAGGGTATTGACCCTTGTTTTTCCCGGATGTTTTTGGCCGGAGGGCCCGCCCATCCTGGATCTTTCCGCCTGGCAATGCCTGATTTCGGATAAAGTCGACGGGCGGTTGAAACTGGCCTATCAGCCAGGGTACACTGCCTATTCCGTAATCAGGCATCACCGAGAGCCTTAAAAATGAGCATTGCGGTCGGGCCCTTGCGCCTAACCAATGGGGTAATCCTTGCGCCGATGTCCGGCGTCACCGACCTGCCGTTCCGGCGTCTGGTGAAGCGCCAGGGCGCCGCGTTGGTGGTTTCCGAGATGATCGCGAGCGAGGCGATGGTTCGCCAGAACGCCAAGACGCTTCGCATGGCCGCCAATGAGCCGGAAGAATTTCCGATGGCGGTGCAACTCGCCGGTTGCGAGCCGGACGTGATGGGTACCGCCGCCAAACTCAACGCGGACCGGGGGGCGGCTCTGATCGATATCAATATGGGCTGCCCGGTGAAAAAGGTGGTGAACGGCGAAGCCGGCTCCGCCTTGATGCGCGACGAACTCAAGGCGGCGCGAATCCTCGAAGCGACGGTGAATGCGGTGACTCTGCCGGTGACGCTGAAAATGCGCACCGGATGGGACGACCAGAATCGCAACGCGCCGAAGCTCGCGAAAATCGCCGAAGCCTCCGGCATCAAAATGCTGACGGTTCACGGCCGCACGCGCTGCCAGATGTATCAGGGCCGCGCCGATTGGAGTTTCATTCGCGAAGTCAAAGAATCGGTTTCAATTCCGGTGATCGCCAATGGCGACATCACGACTCTCGAAGAAGCCAAAGCCTGCCTCGAACAATCCGGTGCGGACGGCGTGATGATCGGGCGCGGCGCCTATGGCCGGCCCTGGTTTCTGAAGCAAGTGAGCCGGTTTCTGGAAACCGGCGAGCGCCTGGCCGATCCGCCCCTCGCCGAGCAATACCAAATCTTACGCAGCCATCTCGACGACATGCTGAGCCATTACGGCGAGCACACCGGGGTGCGAATCGCCCGCAAGCATATCGGCTGGTACTGCAAGGGCCTGCCCGGCTCGGCCGAGTTCCGGGCTGAGGTCAATGCCATCGGCGAAGCGGCGGCATTGAAACGGAAGATTGCGGATTTCTTCGAACCTTTGGCGCGCGAGGCCGCGTGATGGCTCGAAACGGCGTCAGGGCGAGCACGATCACGCCATTCGGCCGGCGACTGCGCGGCGATTTGCCGGGGTCGAATATTCTCTCCATTCTCAACGCGCTTCCCGATCCGGTGCTGGTGGTCGGCGAGGCCGGCGCCGTTCAATACGCCAATTTCGCCGCGGAAAATTTCTTTGCGGCGAGCGCCGAGCAATTATGCGCCAAGCAGCTTCAAGATCTCGTCCCGTCCGACAGCCCGCTTCTGTCCCTGGTTTCGCAAGTGCATGAAGGGGGGCACAGCGTCTTCGAATATGGCGTGACGATCGCAACGCCGCGAATCGGTGACCGCTTCGTGACGATCCAGGTTTCGCCGGTGCCAGAGATGCCCGATTCCGTCATCGTGACTCTCCGCGAACGGTCGATTACGGACAAGATCGATCATCAATTGACCCATCGCAGCGCCGCCCGGTCGGTGACCGGCATGGCGGCGGTTTTGGCTCATGAAATCAAAAATCCACTCTCCGGCATCCGGGGCGCTGCCCAGCTCCTCGAACAGAACGCGCCGGCGCCGGACAAGAAACTGACCGAGCTCATTTGTGACGAGGCGGATCGGATTTGTGCGCTGGTCGATCGGATGGAAGTGTTTTCCGAAAAGCGCGGCATCGAACGGGGGGCGGTAAACATTCATCGCGTGCTGGAACATGTTCGCCGGCTCGGCGAATCCGGGTTTGCCCGCGGCATGCGCTTCATCGAGAACTACGACCCTTCGCTGCCGCCGGTGCACGGCAACCGGGACCAATTGATCCAAGTCCTTCTCAATCTGGTCAAGAACGCGGCCGAGGCGGCGCCGAAAAAGGGCGGCGAGATCGTGCTGTCGACGGCCTATCAGCACGGCGTGCGGATGGCCGTGCCCGGAAGTGCGACGCGAATGGATCTGCCGCTGATGGTCAGCGTTCAGGACAACGGCGACGGAATTCCCGACGATCTGCATTCCTGCCTGTTCGATGCCTTCGTGACCACCAAGGCCGGAGGAACTGGGCTCGGCTTGGCGCTCGTCGCCAAGATCATCAACGACCACGGCGGTGTTATTGAATTCGACAGCCAGCCGCGCCGCACCATCTTCCGCGTGCGGCTGCCGATGTTTGTCGAGCAAGGCGGGGCGCAATGAGTACAGCCACGATTTTGATTGCCGACGACGATCGCGCGATCCGGACCGTTCTCGAACAGGCGCTGGCGCGGGTCGGTTACGAAGTGCGGACCACCGGCAATGCCGCAACCTTGTGGCGCTGGATTGCCGACGGGCAGGGCGATCTCGTCATCACCGACGTCATCATGCCGGACGAGAACGGCCTCGATCTTATTCCGCGCATCCGCAAGATCCGGCCGGACCTACGCATCATCGCGATGAGCGCGCAGAACACGCTGCTGACGGCGGTCAAGGCGACCGAGCGCGGGGCCTTTGAATATTTGCCGAAACCCTTCGATCTGAACGAGCTCATCGGCATGGTGCGGCGAGCACTCACCGAGCGGCGGCCCTCCGCCGAAGAGGAAATGGACCGCGAAGAAGGCGAAGAGCAGCTGCCGCTGATCGGCCGCTCGCCGGCGATGCAGGAAATCTACCGGGTCTTGGCGCGGTTGATGGGAACCGACTTGACCGTAATGATCGCCGGAGAATCGGGAACGGGCAAAGAATTGGTCGCCCGGGCGCTCCATGATTACGGCAAGCGGCGCAATGGGCCCTTTATTGCGGTCAATATGGCGGCGATTCCCCGCGAGCTGATCGAGAGCGAACTGTTCGGCCACGAGAAGGGCGCGTTCACCGGCGCTGCTTCCCGCAGTTCGGGACGCTTCGAGCAAGGCGAGGGCGGAACGCTATTCCTCGATGAGATCGGCGACATGCCGCTCGATGCGCAAACCCGGCTGCTGCGCGTTCTGCAGTCCGGCGAGTACATGACCGTGGGCGGGCGCACGCCGATCCGGGCCAATGTGCGCATCATCGCTGCCACCCACCGCGATCTGCGGCAGCTCATCGATCAGGGACTGTTCCGCGAAGATTTATTCTATCGCCTCAATGTCGTGCCGATTCGCGTGCCACCCTTGCGCGAACGGACCGATGACATTCCCGCCCTGGTCCGTCACTTCTTGGCGCAAGCGTTGGCCGAAGGATTGCCGTCAAAGAGGCTCGACGGAGCGGCGCTCGAGCGGCTGCGGAGCTATCGCTGGCCGGGTAATGTCCGCGAACTCGAAAACCTGGTGCGCCGTTTGGCGGCACTCTATTCGCAGGAAGTCATCGGGGTGGATGCCATCGAAGCGGAGCTTGCCGAAGCCTTGCCGCCGATCCGGCCGGCAGGCGCCATCGAAGCGGATTCCCTCGGCGCCGCGGTCGAACGCCACCTCCGCGACTATTTCGGCGCGCATAAAAATGCCTTGCCGGCGGCCGGTCTCCACGGCCGTATTCTGAAGGAAGTGGAGCGCCCGCTCATTTCCTTGACGTTGGAGGCAACGCGCGGAAACCAAATCAAGGCCGCGCAATTGCTGGGCGTCAACCGCAATACCCTGCGCAAGCGGATTCGCGAATTGGACATCCGCGTCGTACGAGGCATAAAATAAGCCTCTTTAGCGCCCGCCCGCGGATTTCCGCGGGATTGGGCGATTGTTTCAACCCGGGCGCGCGATTCCGGATTATGCGATGATGAGCGGTACCACGGACGAAGCGGGGGGAGCCTCGCGCATCTGGTTATGGTTGCGCCGCCTCGAGGCTTGGGCGGAGCGCATCGGACTCGCCCGCAAATTCATGTTCTTCTTGATGCTGGCGGCTGCCGGCATGGGTATCGCTACCTATGCCGTCTTCACCAGCTCAGGGCTCTCCGAGACCGATCCGAGTCTGGTGCTCGGCATCTTGATTGCCGATCTCGTTCTTCTCCTGGTGCTTGCCATTGTCGTGGCGAGACGCATCGTTGCGATCTGGGCGGCGCGGCGACGGGGCTCCGCGGGGTCGCGGCTGCACACCCGTCTTGTCTTGATGTTCGGCTTGGTCGCGGCAACGCCGGCCATCATCATGTCGGTCTTCTTCGCGCTGTTTTTCGATCTTGGCGTTCAATCCTGGTTCGACAAGAGGGTGAGCACGGCGGTCAACGAATCGCTCGCGGTGGCCGAGGCTTATCTTCGCGAACACAAAGAAAATATCCGCTCTGACGTTCTCTCGATCGCCGATCTCATCGGTCGTGAGCCGACCCTGTTGGGGAGCCCGAAAGCGCTGACTCAAGTCCTGAACGAAGAAGCGTCGCTGCGGTCGCTCTCCGAGGCGGTGGTATTCTACTACTACAACGGCAACGGGCATGTGATCGCCCATGCGGGCTTCAGCTTCGCCCTCGAATTCGAACAGCCACCTTATGATGCGATCGACACCGCCAACACCCGAGACGTGGCCATCCTGACCGGCGCCAGCGACGATCGCGTGCGGGCGCTGGTCAAACTCAACCAGGTCAATGACATGTATCTTTATGTCGGCCGCTTCGTCGATCCGAAGGTCATCGCCCACATGCAGGCGACCCAAAGCGCGGTCAGCACATACCAGAAATTGGAAGGGCAGCGTTCGGGTTTGCAATTGACCTTCGTCATGATCTTCGTCGTCGTCGCGTTGCTGATTTTGTTGGCCGCGGTGCTCGTCGGCCTGATGCTGGCGACCCAATTGGCGCGCCCGATCACGCGCTTGGTGACCGCGGCCGAACAGGTGCGGTCGGGAGATTTGACCGCGCGTGTTGATGAAGGGCCGCAGAACGATGAACTTGGAACGCTCAGCCGCGCATTCAATCGCATGACCAGCCAGCTCGAAGAGCAGCGCACCGAATTGGTCGAAGCGAACAGCCAGCTCGATATGCGGCGCCGATTTACGGAAACGGTGCTATCCGGCGTTTCGGCCGGCGTCATCGGCTTGGACAAGGATGGGCGCATCAATCTTCCGAATCGCTCGGCCTCGAAATTGCTGGGCATTCCATTGGACCGGAAAATCGGGGCAGACCTTTCCGAAGTCGTTCCGGAAATGGCAGGGTTGCTCCGTAAGGCGAAGCGCCGCTCGGACCGCATCGCGGAATCCCAGATCACCGTCATGCCGGGCGGGCGGGTGCGGACGCTCCTGGTGCGCATCGCAACCGAAAAAGCCGACGGCGTCGTCAAAGGCTTCGTTGTCACCTTCGACGACGTGACCGAATTGCTGTCGGCCCAGCGCAAGGCCGCCTGGGCCGATGTTGCGCGGCGCATCGCCCACGAGATCAAGAACCCGCTGACGCCCATTCAATTGTCGGCGGAGCGGCTGAAACGCAAATACCTGCGCGAAATCAAATCGGATCCGGAAACTTTCATCATCTGCACCGATACGATCGTCCGCCAGGTGGGCGACATCGGGCGGATGGTCGACGAGTTTTCGTCCTTTGCCCGGATGCCGGCACCGGTCATGGAGGAATCGGATTTGGCGGATATGTGCCGGCGCGCCGTGTTTCTGCAACAGAACGCCTATCCGAAGATCGCGTTTTCCTGCGACATTCCCGAAGAATCGGTCTCGGTCCGCTGTGACGGCCGCCAAATCGGCCAGGCGCTTACCAATCTTTTGCAGAACGCGGCGGAAGCCCTCGAGGGGGCAGGCCAAGGCGAACGCGACGGCCGGGTTTGGCTGCATATCGCGCGGGAAGGCGGACGCATGATCGTGGACATCGAGGATAACGGGCCGGGTTTCCCAGCCGCCCATCGCGAGCGCTTGACCGAACCTTATGTCACGACGCGGGCGAAGGGCACGGGGCTTGGTCTCGCGATCGTGAAGAAGATCATGGAGGATCACGGGGGCGATTTGATCCTCTCCGATCGCGACGGCGGCGGCGCCCGAGTCCGTATGGTTTTTGCCAGATTGGCGGAAGCCGGCGAGAGCGAACAAGCCGATTCCCAAAGGCCGGAATCCTTGAGGACCGCCGCTCATGGCTCATGACATTCTTATCGTTGACGACGAGTCCGACAATCGCATCTTGATGTCGGGCGTGCTCGCCGACGAGGAATTCGAGACGCGGGAAGCGGCGGACAGTACGAGCGCACTCGCTGCCATCCGCTCCCAGCGGCCCAGCCTGGTCATTCTCGATATTTGGCTGCAAGGCAGCGAGCTCGACGGCATCGAACTTCTGGACGTGATTAAAAAAGAACACCCGGCCGTGCCCGTGGTGATGATCAGCGGTCACGGAACGATCGAAACCGCGGTCGCCGCCATCAAGAAGGGCGCTTACGATTTCATCGAAAAACCCTTCAAGGCGGACCGGCTGCTTCTGGTTGTCGAGCGCGCCATCGAGGCGGCAAGGCTTCGGCGCGAAAATGAGGAGCTCCGGCTCCGCGTCGGCGCGGAAGCGGAATTGATCGGTCAATCTTCGGCGATCAATCAACTGCGACAAATGGTGGAGCGCGTGGCTCCGACCGGAAGCCGGGTTCTCATTACCGGTCTGGCGGGTGCCGGTAAAGAGGTCGTCGCGCGCATGCTTCATACCCGGTCCAAACGCGCTTCGGGCCCGTTCGTCGTGTTGAATTGCGCAACGATGAGGCCCGATCGATTGGAGCAGGAGCTCTTCGGGATCGAGGCCGGAGTCGAAGGTCCCGAATCGCCGCGCAAGATCGGCACTTTCGAACAAGCGCATGGCGGGACGCTTTTCCTGGACGAAGTCGCCGACATGCCGCTGGAAACCCAAGGCAAGATCGTGCGTGCGCTTCAGGAGCAAACTTTTCAGCGGGTCGGAGGAACCGATGCCGTGGAGGTCGATGTGCGGGTTATTTCGTCGTCCAATCGCGATCTGACCGAGGAGATGGCTCAGGGCAATTTCCGCGAGGATCTGTTTTACCGGTTAAGCGTCGTCCCGATCCGCGTCCCGGCCTTGACCGACCGGCGCGAGGATATCCCTTTGCTGGCGCGCCATTTCATGCGCCGTTCGGCGGAGGCGGCGGGAATGCCGGCACGCGAGATCGGCGAAGATGCGATGGCGGCGCTGCAAAGTTATGAGTGGAAAGGAAATGTCCGGCAGCTGCGCAATGTCATCGATTGGCTGCTCATCATGGCGCCGGGGGATGCGACGGAGCCGATTCGCAGCGATATGCTGCCGCCTGAAATCAGCGGCATAACCCCGACGGTCCTGCAATGGGAGCGGGGCAGCGAGATCATGACGCTCCCCTTGCGGGAAGCCCGCGAAGTCTTCGAGCGCGAATATCTGACCGCGCAAGTCATGCGCTTTGGCGGTAATATCTCGCGTACCGCGGCCTTTGTCGGCATGGAACGGTCCGCGCTCCATCGCAAGCTCAAATCGCTCGGCCTCCACCAGGCCGAACGGCCGCAAAATTTGAATAGTTAGAGTTTGAACGGTTGAACCGCTTGCGCTACCAAGGGCCTAATCCCGCCGAATTGACGGCCATCGAACGAAACTTGCCGAAAGAGCACAGGTCATGAAATTCATCATTTGCGGGGCCGGACAGGTCGGCACCAGCATTGCGCGCCATTTGGCTGCCGAAGAGAACGACGTCGTCGTGATTGACCAGTCGCCCGAACTGATCGGCAAGATCGGCGATTCGCTCGATGTGCAGGGGATCGTCGGCTTCGCTTCCCATCCCGAAGTCTTGGAACGGGCCGGTGCCGCCGACGCCGACATGCTGATTGCCGTCACCAAGGACGATGAAATCAATATGGTGGCCTGTCAGGTCGCCCATTCCTTGTTCAACGTGCCGACGAAGATCGCCCGCGTCCGGCATCAAAGCTATTTGGATCCGGCATGGGGCAATTTGTTCAGCCGCGATCACATGGCGATCGACGTGATTATTTCGCCCGAGATCGAAATCGCGCGCGCCATCGCCCGCCGCCTTCAAGCTCCGGGTTCGTTCGAAATGATTCCGCTGATTGACGGCAAGGTGCGGGTGATCGGCGTGCGTTGCGGCGCGGATTGTCCGCTCATCAACACGCCGCTGCGGCAATTGACCGGCCTGTTTCCGGATCTCAACATCGCGATCCTCGTCATTTTGCGCCAAGGCCAGCCGCTTTTTGTCAGCGGCGAATCCCAGATGCTGGCTGGCGACGACGTCTATTTTGCGGTCGATAGCGAACACGTGTCGCGGGTGATGGCGGCATTTGGACATGAAGAGCCCGAGGCGCGCCGGGTGGTCATCGTCGGCGCCGGCAATATCGGCATTTTCCTCGCCCAATCGATCGAAGCCAGCCAGCCGGGCGCCAATGTGAAGGTCGTCGAATCGAATCGGTTGGCGGCGGAGCGAGCCAGCCAAGCGCTGTCGCGGACCACGGTCTTGGTCGGCGACGTGCTCGACTCCAATATTCTTGCCGAAGCGAATGTGCATAACGCCGAAACCATCGTCCTCGTTACCAACGACGACGAGGTCAATGTGCTGGCAGCACTGCTTGCGAAGCGCCAGGGATGCCGGCGGGCGGTGGCGCTGATCAACAATCCGGTGTTTGGGCCGCTGATTACGAATCTCGGTATCGATGTCGCGGTCAGTCCGCGGGCGATCACCGTCTCGACGATTCTTCAGCACGTCCGGCGCGGCCGCATCCGTTCCGTGCATTCCCTGGGCGAAGGGGTTGGCGAAGTCATCGAAGGCGATGCGCTTGAGACTTCGCCGCTGGTCGGCAATCCGCTCAAAGACATCGATCTTCCGATCGGCGTCGTCATCGGCGCTTTGGTGCGCGGCGAGGACGTGATCATCCCGCGCGGCGATACGGTGATCAAGACGGGGGATCGCATCGTGCTCTTTGCCGGGGCCGAGGCGGTGAAGAAGATCGAAAAAATGTTCTCGGTCAGGCTCGAATATTTCTAATCAATCGGAAATCTCATGTCGCGCATCGCTTATGTGAACGGCCGCTACGTGCCGCACCGCCACGCCCAGGTTCATATCGAAGATCGCGGATTCCAATTTGCCGACGGCGTTTATGAAGTCGTCGGCGTTTCGAGCGGTAATTTGCTCGATGAAGAGCCGCATTGGGACCGGCTTGACCGCTCGCTGAAGGCGCTTTCGATCGCCTGGCCGGTGGCGCGCACCGCGCTGCGCCAGATCGTGCGTGAAGTATTGCGGCGCAATGGCGTACACAACGGCATCGTCTATCTTCAAGTCAATCGCGGCGTGGCGCCCCGCGATCATGTCTTTCCCAAAGGGGTTGCACCCTCCCTGGTGGTGACCGCAAAACGATCGAAGCCGGCGAGCGAGGCGGCCCAGCGCAAGGGCGTTGCCGTCATTACGATTCCCGACATCCGCTGGAAGCGCTGCGACATCAAGACCGTCGCTTTGCTGCCCAATGTGCTGGGCAAGCAGCAGGCGGCCGAGGCCGGCGTGTTCGAGGCCTTGATGGTCGGCGACGATGGGTATGTGACCGAGGGGACCTCGACCAATGTTTGGATCGTGACCGCGGCGGGGGAGCTCATCACCCGCAAAACCGATCAAACGATCTTAAGCGGCGTTACCCGCAACTCGTTGGTCAAAATCGCTCACGAAGCCCAAGTGAAACTGGTCGAGCGCCCATTCACCGTCGCCGAAGCCAAAGCCGCGCGCGAAGCCTTTTTGACCAGCACCACCGCCTATGTGACGCCGGTGGTGAAAATCGACGGTGATTCCGTCAGCGACGGAGCCCCCGGCCCCGTCACGCGCCGGCTTCAAGAACTCTACCGCGACTACGCGACAAGCGAGGGAGCCGCGGCTTGACGGGCACGCGCCGGCCGCGGGCCATTCTCTTCGATTGGGATGACACCCTTGTCGACAATTGGGAATCGATTCACGCCGCGATGAACGCGACACTCGAGGCGATGGGCAAACCGGTTTGGACGATCGAACAGACGAAATTTGAAGCGCGCCGGTCGTTGCGCAATAGTTTCCCCGAATTGTTCGGCGACCGCTGGGAGGAAGCGCGGGGAATTTTTTATCGTCACTTCGCCGAGAATCACCTTCAATTTCTGAAGCCGCATCGCGGCGCGGAAGACGCCATTCTGCGGCTCAAGAAATCGGGACTCTATCTCGCGGTGATCAGCAACAAGACCGGCGACTATCTGCGCCGGGAGGCGGCGCATCTCGGCTGGGCCGGACATTTCGGCGCGATTGTGGGCGCCACCGACGCTCCGGCAGACAAGCCGGACCCGGCTCCCGCCCTTCAGGCCTTGGCCAAATCCGGCATCTCGCCCGGCCCCGGCGTCTGGCTGGTGGGGGACGGGCAATCCGACATGGAATGCGCCCATCGGGCCCATTGCGTCGCGGTGCTGCTCCGCGAAATGTCCCCCAAACCCGGAGAATTCGGCAGTTATCCGCCATTTTGCCACGTTCGCGGATTTGCCGAACTCGAGGCCCTGGTCCTCGATTCGGAAGGTTAGAACACCCGAGCCCGGCCCGCTTACGCCTTAGAATTCCGACGTTTTTCTGTTATATTGGGACATTAAACTGGGGAGCAATGTGCTCAACTCAGCGGGCGGTCGCGATGCGAATAGACAAGCGGGAAACAGCAGGCGACCGGGGGGACAATAAAAAATAATGGGGGTTATCCCATGTCGACGGAGAAATCACAAAATATCCAGGATGTTTTTCTCAATAACATCCGGAAAAACAAAACGGCAGTTACCATTTTTTTGGTCAATGGCGTGAAGCTTCAGGGGATCATCACGGCTTTCGATAATTTCTGCGTGCTGCTGCGCCGCGATGCGCAATCGCAGCTCGTTTACAAGCACGCGATCTCAACCGTTATGCCCGCTGGGCCCATTCAGCTCTTCGAGTCCTCCAAGGAGGGGGATGACGCTTAAGAACGGCGCCGCCGGCGCAAACGGCCATGCCGCCAATTCAACCGGGCGGGCGCTCGTCGTCTGCCCGCTGCTGCGCCACAGCGCCAACGAGCGCGACACCGAGGCCAAGCTCGCCGAAGCGACGGGCCTTGCCGCCGCTATTCGCCTGAATGTTATCGACGCCGAAGCGGTGCGCCTCGACCATCCGAAGCCGGCAACACTGCTCGGCAAAGGTGCGGTGGACAGGCTCGGCCTCACCATCGCGGAAAACGATGTCGGTGTTGCCGTCGTCGACGGAACGCTGTCGCCGGTTCAGCAGCGCAATCTGGAGCGGGCCTGGAAGTGCAAGGTCATCGATCGCACCGGGCTCATTCTCGAAATCTTCGGCGACCGGGCGCGAACCAGCGAAGGCCGGCTGCAGGTCGAGCTGGCGTCGCTGACTTACCAGAAAAGCCGATTGGTCCGGTCCTGGACCCACTTGGAACGGCAACGCGGCGGTTTCGGTTTCTTGGGCGGACCCGGTGAATCCCAGATCGAATCCGATAGGCGGCAGATCGGCGATCGAATCATCCGGCTCAAGCGCGAGCTGCAGGACGTCAAGCGTACCCGCGGCCTGCATCGCGAGGCGCGAAAGCGCGTGCCTTATCCGATCGTGGCGCTTGTTGGCTACACCAACGCCGGTAAATCGACGCTGTTCAACCGGCTGACGGAATCGAAGGTCTTCGCCCAGGATCTCCTGTTCGCGACCCTCGATCCGACCATGCGGGCGGTCAAATTGCCGGGTGGGCCGAAGGCGATTTTGTCCGACACCGTCGGATTCATCTCCGATCTCCCGACCGATCTGGTCGCCGCCTTCCGCGCGACCCTCGAAGAAGTGCTAGCCGCCGACATCATCGTTCACGTCCGCGACGTCGCCCATCCCGATACCGATAGCCAGAAGCAGGACGTGGAAGAAGTCTTGCGCGATCTGGGTCTCAGTGCCGCCGTCGATGCCGGAATGATCGAGGCGTTGAACAAGATCGATCTTTTGGACAAGCCCACGCGCATCCATCTCGCCAATCAGGCGGCGCGCAATCCGAACCAGATTCTTATTTCGGCGGCGACGGGGGAGGGTGTTGATCATCTGATGGAGGCGATTGCGGCCCGCGTCCAAAGCGCGAGGGATATTGTCGAATTGGCTGTGGATCTCGCGGACGGTGCGGCGATCGCCTGGCTCTATCGTCACGGCCAAGTCCTCAGCCGGCGCGACGATCAAGAATTTGCCCATATCCGCGTCGGTCTTCTCCCCGCCGATCTCGCGAAGTTCGAGAACAAGCGGATACACTAACGCCCAAACCGCTCCCAATAATCGCCGAACAGATCGTTTTCCGCCGGCCGGTCTTCCGGGATCGGCACGGAGAGATGGGTGATGTTCAGGAAATGCCGGTAGTTGAGATTTTCCGAAATGCTGTTGCCGGACCAGGTTCCGCAGCCTTGGGACAGCGTGAAATTCAACCCGTTGTCAAAGCCGCCCCCGCCACCGAACGCATGGGACTGATTGACCAGCACCCGCACCGCCTCGGCCTTGGCGGCGAGCTCGCGAGCATGGGCCATGTCCCTGGTGTGAATACCGCAGGAGTGGCCCTTGCCTTGGAAATCGAGAATGGCGCGGGCAAGCCCAACGGCCTGGTCAAAAGTCTCCGCCCGATACACCGCCAGCACGAGGGATAGTTTTTCTCCCGAAAATGGAAATCCGGGACCGACACCGGTTTCTTCGACCATGAAGAACCGCGCTTGCCTGGCCTGGGGGCCGAGATTACAGGCGCGGGCGAAGACATCCGCATCGCGGGCAATCAGTTCGCGGCTGAGGTGGCCGTTGATCCAGAACTTTGCCGCGATCAAACGCTTTTCGATGTCGTCGGCGAGATATCCGCCTTCGGCGACGAGCGCCTCGATGGCTGGCCGGTAGACATCGTCCAGAATGATCACCGCGTTTTCGGCGGCGCAGGACGTCCCATTGTCGAAGGTTTTCGAGGCGGCGATCTTCCGCGCCGCGTCTTTGAGGTCGGCGCTGGAATCGATGATGACCGGAACATTGCCGGTGCCGACGCCAATCGCCGGCTTCCCGCTTTTGTAGGCACGGCGCACGCTATCCGATGACCCGGTCGCAACGACGAGATCGCAGGCGCTCATCAGCGCCTCGGTGCGGGATTTGATGACCGGTTGCGGTAAGATCTGAACCAAATCCGCGGGCTTCCCTGTCCTCGCCAATTCCTCGCGCATCAGCTCGGCCGAGCGGGCGGTCGCGGTCCAGCCGAGAGGCGAGGGGGCCAGCACGATCGCATTGCCGCCCTTGATGGCCATCATCGCCTTGTTGGCCGCGGTCGAGGCCGGATTGGTGCTGGGGCAAATTGCGGCGACGACACCGACCGGCTTGGCGAATTTGACGAGGCCGCGTTCGGGAATTTCCTCGATCACACCGGTCGATTTGACCCGCGAGAGATCGCGGAGCGTACCGAAGGTCTTGCGCCGGATTTTCTCGATCTTGTCGGAAACATTGCCAAGGCCGGTGGCGCGCACGGCTGTTTCGGCGAGCTCCCGCGCGTTTTCCGGCCGGTAATGGGACCAAGCCAGCGCGGTGACCGCTTCATCCAATACGGCTTGGCCGGCGTTTTCGAATTCGGCCATGGCGGCGCGGCCGCGCGCCACCAAGCTGGCTGCGAGTTCGGCGTCGCCCGCTTCCAATTCGCTCCGGCTTAAGGGTCTAGACATCGTGAGGATCCCGCAACACGGTGATCAAGCTCGAGGTATCGAAGCGCCCGCCGCCTTTGGCCTGCACCCGGGCATAGAATTGATCGACCAGGGCGGTGACCGGAATGGCGGCGCCGCAGGCCCGCGCTTCGTCCAAACATATGGCGATGTCTTTTCGCATCCAGTCGACGGCAAAGCCGAAATCGAAGCGGTTCTCCAGCATGGTCTTGGCGCGGTTGTCCATTTGCCAGGATTGGGCCGCACCCTTCGAGATCACGTCGACGGCCAGCTTGGCGTCCAGCCCGGCTTTTGCCGCGAAATTGAGACCCTCGGCCAGGCCTTGAATGAGACCGGCAATGCAGATTTGATTCACCATCTTGGTGAGCTGGCCGGAGCCGGACGGGCCCATCAGGGTCACGGCCTTGGCGTAAGCCTCAATGACGGGACGGGCCTTTTCGAAAGGCGCCTCATCGCCGCCGGCCATGATGGTGAGCGCGCCGTTCTCGGCGCCGGATTGGCCGCCCGAAACCGGGGCGTCGAGGAAATGAATTCCGCCTTCGCGCGCTATGCCTGCGAGTTCGCGGGCAATCTTGGCGGAGGCGGTGGTGTGATCGGTCAGAACCGCGTCGGGGTTCATGCCGGCGAAAGCGCCGTCCTCGCCAAGCACGACTTGCCGCAGATCGTCGTCATTGCCGACACAGACGAATACGAATCCAGCACCCCGGGCGGCCTCGGCGGGGGTGGCGGCGGAGCGGCCGGAATAATTCTTGGCCCAGGCCTCGGCGACGGTCTGGGTGCGATTGAAAACCGTAACCTGGTGGCCGGCGCGGGCGAGATGCCCGGCCATGGGAAAGCCCATGGTTCCCAATCCGATGAAAGCGACGGTTTCGGTCATGGCGGCTCCCGGCCTAAAAATTCGGAGGCGTTTTGATACTTCATTTAGGTGCAACGCACAAAGGGCGCGGCAAGCCGGTTCGTAAATTTCTGAAATGAAACGCTATTCCGCCTTCTTTGCCCGCTGCCACAGGGCTTCCATCTCGTCCAGGCTGGCTTGATCCGGCCGCCTGCCGGCTTTGGCCAATTCGGCCTCGATAAAGCGGAAGCGGCGCTCGAATTTGGCATTGGTCCCGCGGAGCGCTTGGTCCGCGTCATGGCCGAGATGGCGCGCCAGATTGACCAGAGCGAACAGCAAATCGCCCAACTCGTCCTCGGTGCCTGGACCGGGCTTCGATCCAACTTTTAGTTCGGCACGCAGCTCGGCGATCTCTTCTTCGATTTTATCGAGGACCTGGGCCGCCTCCGGCCAGTCGAAACCGACCCGGGCCGCGCGTTTCTGAAGCTTCTCGGCGCGGGTGAGGGAGGGCAGGGCAAGCGGCACGCCATCCAAGGCGCTGTGCTCGGCAATGCCGATGGCCTTGGCGCCCCGTTCGGCCGCCTTATGATTTTCCCAGGCCCTGGTCTGGTCTTCGGCGGTTTCGATTTTGGCGTCGCCGAAAACATGGGGGTGGCGTCGCTCCATCTTGCCGGCGATGTCGCGGGCAATATCACCGAAGTCAAACCAGCCTTTTTCCCGGCCCATCTGGGCGTAGAACACGACTTGAAACAACAGATCGCCGAGTTCCTCGCGCAAGGCAGGCCAATCCTCGCGCTCGATCGCATCCGCCACCTCATAGGCCTCTTCGATGGTGTAGGGCGCGATGGTGCGAAAGCTCTGTTCCTTGTCCCAAGGGCATCCCGATCGGGGATCGCGCAGGTGGGCCATGATCTCGAGCAGCCGCGACATGGGATCGCGGTGTGAATCCGGGTTTGTCATCGGAGGTTCCGTGGTGGCTATGGCGGTGGGGCGGAGATTAGCAGCTTCGAGAAGCCGGGCAATGAGACCAGCCAGAGCTAATCAACGCCGCCGATAACCCGTTACCCGCAACATCCATTCCACCGCCCAGGGGAAGAGGGCGTGCTGGATATAGAAAAGCCGCATCATGAACGGCACCACGACTTCGCGGCGGTCTTGCTCGATTCCCCGCACCAGGGCCGCGGCCGCCTGTTGTGGGGTCAAGGTGGGAACGAGCTTGGCGATCTTTGGGACTCGTTCTTCGCTTCCGGGATTGGCTTGCCAGTAACCGGACTTGGTATGTCCGGCGACGAAATGCATCACCCGAAGCGAGGTTCCGTAAAGATCGGAGCGGAGCGATTCGGTGAAGCCGCGAAGTGCCCAGCGCGCCGCGGTATAGGCGCTGGCCCCGGGCCAGGTGAATTGCGAGGCCGGCGAGTTCACATTGACGATGAACCCGCGGTTCCGCCGGAGCATCTCCGGCAGGAAGGCGCGGGTGACATAGAAGGCGGCGAAATAGGGCAGGGTCATCATCGCCACCGCCTCTTCCGGGCTGGTCTCGTCGATGAACCGCCAGACGCCCGAGCCGGCATTGTTCACCAGGATGCCGGGAACCCCGACATCGGATTTGATGGCCTCGGCGATGCGGGCCACCGCCTTCGCGTCGCCGAGGTCGATCGCATAGACGAAGGCGATTCCGCCGGCCGCGCGGATTTCAGATGCCAACTGGTCGAGGGCGTCCTTGCGGCGGGCGAGCAGGACGACTCGCGCCCCTCGGGCCGCCAACGCCTTGGCGGTCTCGGCCCCGATGCCGCTCGAGGCGCCGGTGACGACCGCGGTCTCGCCATAGATTTACATGAAGGCAAGACTAGCACAGCGCCCGATCTGCTATGCAGCGGCCATCTGGATATGTCGCATAATATATATTATGGAAAATATAAAATATCGGAATTGCCAAGCCGGCGCGATTGGATGTGCATGCATCCTCAATGCCTTAAGGACGTATGTTTAAGTGCGTAGGAAGCTGAAGAAGATCGAGATTTCTGGTGCTCGGCGAAAATTTGGGAAACAGCGGCGAGCTCTATCCGGTCTCGATCACCATGCCGTCGAAAGCCGGTTCGACGCCTGACGGACAGCGGTTAGCGACCTCGTCGTAATCGAGGCTCTGGTTCATATGGGTCAGCACGGCGCGCTTCGGTTTCACGTAGGTAATCCAGTCCAGGGCTTTGTCCAAATGGGCGTGGGTTGGATGGGGATCGAAACGGAGGCAATCGACGATCCAGAGATCGAGATTTTCGAGGGCGGCGAATGACGCTCCCGGCAGATCAACGACGTCGGTGGAATAAGCGATGTTTCCGATCCGGTAACCGGTGGTCGTGGTGAACCCGTGATCCTGTTCGAAGGGTCTGACCGGGACCGGCCCGACGGAAAACGGCTCTGTCACCTCATGGGGTTTGAGAACCGGCTTATAGAAGCCGAACCCGGGATGGGCCGGCTCGAAGACATAGCCAAAGCGTTCTCTGATTTCACGCATGGTCTCTGGGCTGCCATAGACATCGAGCGGCCGGTCGATCAGCCGGTTGACCGGCCGTAAATCGTCGATCCCGTTCAAATGATCGGCATGGGCATGGGTGAAAAGAACGGCGTCCAATTTGCTGAGCCTTGCGGCCAGGGCCTGCTGACGCAGATCGGGTGAGGTGTCGACCAAGATGGTGGTCCCCCCCTCCTCTACCAGAATTGAAACCCGAAGCCGGCGGTTTTTCGGGTTCCGGGGATTGCACGCGCCCCAGTAGTCGCCGATGAGCGGTACGCCGCCGGACCCGCCGCAACCGAGAATCGTCACCCTCATGACGGCCTCTGCGCCTTGGCGAACAGGCGGAAGAAATTATCGGTGGTCGCCTGTGCCAATTCTTCCGGCGAAATCCCTTTGAGCTTGGCAAGAAGGGCCGCCGTGTGGACGACGAAAGCAGGTTCATTCCGCTTGCCGCGATTGGGAATGGGCGCCAGATAGGGCGCATCGGTTTCGACCAAAATACGTTCTAAGGGCACGCGGCCGGCGATCTCGCGCAATTCCTCGGCGTTCTTGAACGTGATGATCCCGGAAAAAGAAATATAGAAGCCGAGATCGAGGGCGCCTTCGGCGAGCAGGCGAGTTCCGGTAAAGCAATGGATGAGACCGGTAAGGCCTCCCTTTGCCGATTGCGCGGCGAGCAGCTCGACGGTATCGGAATCGGCATCGCGGCTATGCACGACGATGGGTAAGCCGGTATCGCGCGCGGCCTCCATATGGGCGGTGAAGGCGCCGCGTTGATTGTCGCGGCTGCTGTGGCCGTAATAATAGTCGAGACCCGATTCGCCCAAGCCGACGACCTTGGGGTGATTGCAGAGCTCCGCCAGTTTCCTTGCGTCCTTCGCCCCCTCCTCTTTGTCCGCTTCGTGGGGATGGACGCCGACCGTGCAGAAAACATCGGGATAGGAATCCGCCACCTCGCGCACGCCCGAAAAGGTGCTGAGCTTTGTGGAGATCGTGAGCATCGTCTTAACCCCGGCGTTGCGGGCGCGCGCCACCACGTCGTCGCGCTCGGGCGCAAAGTCGGGAAAATCGAGATGGCAATGGCTATCGACCAGCATGGTCTTCGGTTACCCAAAATTGCTGCGATCCTGGCGCGAACATATCGCCGGAACCGCATGCGTCAAGGCGGTTATGCCTTAGTGGCCGCAACCAGAGCGCCATTGCCGATTATCGATCGGAATTGGATTCCGATTCCGGCGCCGGTTCGCTTTCGACATAGCGCGGGAAAACGCCTTCCGGTTTGGGCAAAGGCGCGCCGGACGACAGACGGTAGGCGGGATCGAGATGCGACAGCGTGCGGCGCTCCTGAAGCACCGCGAGCTGATCGAGAATTTTGGCGGATGCGGCCGGCACGAAGGGCTGGGTCAGAATCGCGATGTGACGGATCGTCTCCGCCAGCACGTAAAGAACCGTTCCCATGCGCTTGGCGTCGGATTTCTTCAGCGCCCAAGGCGCTTGCTCGTCCACATAGCGATTGCCGGCTCTGATCACCGCCCAGACCTGATCGAGCACGTCGTTGAAGGCCTGGGCACTCATCGCCCGGCGCAAGGAATCGAGCGCCTTGGGAATGGCCGTCAGCATGGCTTCGTCTTCCGGCGTGAAGGTTCCGAATTCCGGAATTTGCGCGCCGCAATTCTTGTTGATCATGGACAGCACGCGCTGCACCAGATTGCCGTAGTCGTTGGCAAGATCGCTGTTGGTGCGATGGATCATGGCGCGATGGGAAAAATCGCCGTCGAGCCCGAACGGCACCTCACGCATCAAGAAATAGCGCACCGGATCGAGCCCGTATCTTTCGACCAAGGCGAAGGGATCGATGATATTGCCGACCGATTTTGAAATCTTCTGCCCCTCATTGGTCCACCAGCCATGGGCAAAGACCCGCTTGGCCGGATTCAGGCCCGCGGCCATCAGAAAGGCCGGCCAATAAACCGCGTGGAAGCGCAAAATATCTTTCCCCACCATGTGAAGATTGGCGGGCCAGAAGGTCGAGAACGTTTCGCCCTGAATATCCGGATAGCCGACGGCGGTGATGTAGTTGCCGAGCGCGTCGAGCCACACATACATGATGTGGTCGGGATCGTCGGGAACCGGGATTCCCCATTTGAAGGTGGTGCGCGAGATCGACAGATCGCGCAAGCCCGATTTGACGAAGCTAATGACCTCGTTCCGCCGCGATTCCGGTCCGATGCAATCGGGATTGTCGGCGTAGAATTTCAGCAGCGGCTCTTGCCATTTTGAGAGATCGAAGAAATAGCTCGGCTCTTCCACCCATTCGACCTCGGCGCCGGAGGGCGCCAGTTTTTTGCCACCGGGGCCGGCGGTGAGCTCCGATTCGGCGTAGAACGCTTCGTCGCGCACGGCGTACCAACCGGCATAGCTGCCGCGATAAATATGCCCGCGGGTCGCCATTTCGCGCCACAGCGCCTGAATCGCCAGTTTATGCCGCGGCTCGGTGGTGCGGATGAAATCGTCATTGCTGAAATTCATGACCTTGGTCAGCCGGCGGAAATTCTGGGAAACCTCGTCGGCAAAGCTTTGCGGATCCTTGCCGGCGAGGGCCGCCGCTTTCTCCACTTTTTGCCCGTGCTCGTCGGTGCCGGTCAAAAACATGACCCGGCGTCCGTCGAGCCTCATGAACCGCGCCAGCACGTCGCAAGACAGCGTCGTATACGCATGGCCGATATGCGGCGCATCGTTCACGTAATAGATCGGCGTGGTGATGAAATACGGTTTGGACATTCGTACCTGTTTGGCCCGCCTTGCCTGGCTGGCCGCGCCGGAAGAAAGGCGCGGCTTCAGATCGTGGATTGGATTTTAGTTTAAGGCGCTCTCGAAGGCGAGGAAGGCGCTCAACCCCACCTGCTTGCGCTCCAGATTGATGCTTTCCGTCCGGGCGAAAAGCCGGCCCGATTTTTCCCATAGCTCGACCAGGCGATCAAGGCTGCGGGCCTCCGCAATGCGGGCGAGTGCTGCCGCTTCCCCCGGGACGATCTCTTGCGCGTTGCCCGATGCGGCGCCGCGAATGGCGCGGGCCAGCCACCAAAGATAAAGCGAAGCGGCGGTCCGAAATCCCTCTTCGTCCCTGCCGGTCCGCTCCCAGAACTTGGCAATCGCCGTTCCGTTCCCCTTCGCGATCAGGGTCATCATCTCCTTATAGAGTTCGAGGCCGCCGTGGCTGGCAAGGGTCAATGCCTTGCCCGGAGAGCCCTCGGCGAGTTCGGCGATCGACAGCCGGTCTGCTTGCGGCAATTCGGGCAGATAGCGGGCCAACAGCGCATCCATGGGCTGTGCGCCGAGGGGATGCAAGACGAGCTTGCGGCAGCGCGATCGGATGGTGGCCAGCAGCCGGCCCGGCGCATGGCTAACGAGAAGCAGCACGGCTTGAGCCGGCGGCTCTTCCAAAATTTTCAGAAGCGCGTTGGCGGCATTGCGATTCATCGCATCGACGCTGTCGATGACAACCACGCGATAACCGCCTTCGGCGGGGGTCATGTGCAAGAAGTTCGAGACGCCGCGCACGTCTTCGACCACGATTTCGCTGCGCATCTTGCCGGTGTCGGGGTTGCGGCCGATGCTGACGGTCAGCAAGTCGGCGTGACTTCCCGCGGCAACCCGTTTGAAGGCGGGGTTCGCGGGATCGAGATCAAGTCCGTTCGTTTCACCGAACAATCCGGCACGGGATGCGGCGCCGGCCAGCAAATAGCGCGCAAAGCGGAAGGCCAGCGTCGCCTTCCCGATCCCTTCCGGTCCACAGAACAACCAGGCATGGGGCATCCGGCCCGACCGCAAGGAGTCGAGGAGTGCGGTTTCCGCCGCCTCGTGGCCGACGAGATCACGATTCGCGCGAGGTTCCGGCCAGGATTTCTCGTCGTCGCTCACGGGATGCTCACGGAAGTTTCAATTTCAGGCGCGCCCGTACCACGTCGCGGATCGCGCTTTCGACCTCGGGAACGGACAGCCAAGCATTGACGACGGCACAGCGCTGGGGTTCGCGTTTGGCGATTTCGAGAAAGCCTTTTCGCAGCCGCTCGTGAAAACCGCTACCCATGCGTTCGTAGCGCGCGCTGCCCCCCCGCGCGTTCGCGCGTTTCAATCCCTCCTCCACCGGCACGTCGAGGATGATCGTCAGATCGGGGCTGCGGCCGCCGGTTGCAATCTTGTTCAGCGCCGCGATCGTTTCGCTGTCGAGGCCGAGCCCGTAACCTTGATAAGCCAGCGTCGAATCCGCGAAGCGGTCGGAAATCACGAAACGCCCGGAGCGCAATGCCGGTTCGACCGTATTGGCGAGGTGATCGCGCCGGGCGGCGCAATGAAGCATCGCTTCGGTCAGGGCATCCCAGCGATGGGTTTCGCCGTCAACCAGGAGGGCGCGGATTTCTTCGGCGCCCGGCGATCCGCCGGGTTCTCGGGTGGTGATGACGTCAATGCCGCCGGCACGTAGCCATTCGGCAAGAAGGCGGATTTGCGTCGATTTGCCGGCGCCCTCTCCCCCTTCGAGCGTGATGAATCGGGACACTAATGCGCCGCTCCTGGAAAACCGGGCGGTCGCGCGGCGATCACTTTGTCTGGCCCCAGATGACGTGTTCGAGTGCGGCGGTGATGCGGCCTGTGAAGCCGAGGGTACCGACATCCGCACCGGCGACGAGCGGGATTTGTATCGGATCGATGTCGGGTGCCGTCACCACGAGTTTCGCGATCGGCGCGCCTTTGGCGATGGGTGCCGGGATGGGGCCGTCGTATGAAACGGTGACTTTCATCCCCCGGCGCGCCTTGCGCGGCAAGGTGACGACCACATTCGATGGCATGACCAAGGGCACCGTCGGCGCATTGCCGAGCCAGACTTCGGCGTCGCTTATCGTGTCGCCGGCCTTGAGCAAGGCGTAATTGTTGTACTCGTTGAAGCCCCAGTCGATGAGCTTTTCGGATTCCTCGGCGCGGAATTTCATGGTTTCCATGCCGTTGAGGACGACGATGAGCCGCCGGTCTCCGCGTTTGGCGGAGCCTACTTCTCCATATCCCCCTTCATCGGTGTGACCGGTCTTCAGGCCGTCGGCCCCCAGATTCTTGTAAAGGAGGGGATTGCGGTTGCCCTGTTTGATTCCGTTGTAGGTGAAGTCGATCTCGCTGAAATAGTGATAGTACTCGGGAAAGTCGGCAATGAGGTGGCGCGCCAGGATGGCGAGATCGCGCGCCGTCATCAAATGCCCGGGATCGGGCCAGCCGGTGGCATTCTTGAATGTCGAATTCGTTAAGCCGATCTGCTTGCCCTTCTGGTTCATCTGATCGGCGAAGGCGTCTTCGCTTCCGGCGATGCCTTCGGCGACGACGACGCAGGCGTCGTTGCCGGACTGAATCGCGATCCCGCGGATCAAATCCTCGACCTTCACCTTGCCGCCGTTAGGGACGAACATCTTGCTGCCGCCCATCTTCCACGCTTTGTCGCTGACCGGCAGTTCGTCATCGAGCTTGACGCTTCCGCTCTTCAGGTGATCGAAGAGCACGTAGAGCGTCATCAGCTTGCTCATGGACGAGGGATGCATTTGCTCGTCGGCGCTCTTTTCCAGCAGGACGGTGCCGGTGTCGTAATCGACAATGAAGGCTTGCTTGGCTTCCGTATCGATCGCCCGCGCCGGACCGGCCAGCAGGACGAGGGTGAGCAACCCGGCGGCGGAAGCGCGAAAAATACCGGGAACAAAATCGATGGCGTGCCTATGGATCATCGTTTCCTTCTTACTTTGCAGGCGTTCGGGCGCGGCTTCGGGGCGCTATTCGGCAACGACCAATTCGGCGTTCTTATAGCCCGCCTTGATGATCCGATCCAACAACTGATCGGCGGCGCCGACATTATTGAGCGGTCCCAGCCGCACCCGGAACATTTGTTGATTGTTGACCAAGACCGGCGAAATCTTGGCATCGCCAAGGGGCGACAATTGGGCACGCAAACGATTGGCATTGTCGAATTGGCTGAACGCCCCGGCCTGAACATAGACATTGGTCGGCCCGGGCGCGCCTTGGGTGACGACGGGTGGCGGCGCTTTGATGGCCGCCGGCGGCGGATCCGCGGCCGCCTGGAGGAGCGGAGCTGGTTTCGCCGGAGCCGGAGCCGGAGATGGAGCGGCGGGCGGCGGGCTCGCCAGGGCCGATTGCCCGGGCGGCGGCAAGGCCTGGGCTTCGACGGGGGCACGCGGCGCCGCAATGACGGCGGGCGCCGGCACGGCCTCGTTCGAATCGTGCGGCAGGGACAGAGCCAGTTGCCGGCTTTGATCGGCCTCCACCTCAACCCGGACCTTGGCGGTTCCGGCCTGCTCGAAGCCTAAAAGCTGCGCCGCGCGGCGCGAAAGGTCGATGATCCGTCCGTTCACGAACGGTCCGCGATCGTTGATTCGCACCATGATCGAACGGCCGTTGTCCAGATTGGTGACGCGGGCGATGGTCGGCAGCGGCAGGGTCTTGTGCGCGCCGGTCACTTCGTTCATGTCGAAGACTTCGCCGTTCGCCGTGAGCTTGCCGTGGAAATCCGGCCCATACCACGAAGCGATGCCGGTCGCGACGTAACTGTAGTCGGCGCCGGGGTAATACCAAACGCCGTCCACCTGATAGGGCTTGCCGACCTTATAGACCGGAGACGATTTCGCCGCCGGAGTCGAAGCCTGGGTGATTTCTTTGGTGGTATTGGCAACGATTGCGGTTTCCGCACAGGAAGCCAGCATGAGCCCCGACGCGGCCATCAGACAGGGCGCGATCCAGCGCCTAGAAGCGAGCATGCGGCTCCCCCGCAGCCGAAATCGGCGCAAGCTTATTCGTCATCCAGCTTATCGGCAAGCGTGCCCACCGTAACGGCGAACAGGAATGCCGGATTCCAGGTCAGCAAAACGCGGAAATTATCGTAGACGAGATAGGCCTTGCCGTCCCGCCCATCGGGCAGGATGAGTGCCGCCTCGAGATCGCGGGCAGGCAACGGTCCCCCATCGGCGCGGCGCACGCCAAGCTTCTGCCATTCGCTCAGCGGCTTGCGCAGCTTCTCGTGATCGCTTTGTTTGTCGAAGGGATCCGCCAGGGAGGCGTCGAAATCCGGCGGCAGCTGAACTTCGCGGCCCCAAGTTTGGTCGCCTTTCCATCCCGACTGGGAGAGGTAATTGGCGGCCGACGCGAAGATGTCCGCCTTGTCGGTCCAGATATCGCGTTTGCCATCGCCGTCGCCGTCGACCGCATATTTGAAGAACACCGACGGCATGAACTGGCTCTGGCCCATAGCACCGGCCCACGACCCGGTCATGTTGGGAAGCTCGATATCGCCTTCATCCAGAATCTTAAGGGCGAAGAACAACTCCTCACGGAACTTGTCCTTGCGCCGATCGTCATAGGCGAGCGTCACGAGCGCCTGAACGACCCCGAAACCGCCGGTATAGCGCCCATACTTGGTTTCTATCCCCCACAACGCCACGACGAAGCGCGGCTGAACCCCGTATTTCTTGTAATCGCGTTCGAGCAGGGCCCGGTTCTCTTGGACCAGTTGTTGCCCTTGTGAGACCAAGTCCTCCGTTACCCGCTTATTTAAGTACTGATCCAGGGTCTGGGTGAATTCCGGCTGTGTACGATCGCGCTCGATCACGCGTTCGAGCGGCGTGACATCGGCAAGCGCCAAATCGACCGTCTGCTGGGAGATCCCGCGAGCGACCGCTTCGGCGCGCAGATCGGTAAGCCAGGCGGCAAAGGCGTCATTGTCGGCTGGGGAAACGTCATCGGCCAAGGCAGTCCCGGCCCAAAACAAGGCCAGCAAACCGCACAGCGCACGGGCAAGTCGGATCGGAAGGTTCACGGGCGACCGGCGATTTCAATCACGGCGGCGATTTTTGCCACAGCAAGACGATTCCCGCAACGCGCTCTCTTCCGAAGCCTTCCCTAGAAGCCGATTAGTGAGCGGCATCGGCCGCATCGGGATTCTGCGGCGCGCCGCCTTGGTTGCACAAAGGCGGCGTTCTGATGAGCCCCCAACCGAAAGTATTGTCCTTGCCCGGCGGGCCGAGATCGACCGCTTCGTGACTCAGGAGGTCGCGAATGCGTTCGGCCGAAGGTGCCCGCCCCGCCGCCATTTCGGTCGCAATGACGCTCGTCAAATAAGGCACCGCGAACGATGTTCCGCTTTGGAACCGGCCGCCCCCCGGCACCGCGGTCCAGATCTGGACGCCGGGTGCGGCAAAGGCGACATAGGAACCGCGGTTTGCATAGGAATAAATAGAGTCGTTGGCGTCGACGGCGGTAACCCCGATGGCCTGGGCATAGGCCGCCGGATAGGCCGGCCGGTCGGTCGTGCCCCAATTGCCGACCGCGGCCACGAGGACCATGCCGCGGGCCCCCGCTTGCTCGACCACATGGTGCATCAGCTGATTGTCGGCGCCCGCCATGCTGAGATTCACGACCTGTACTTTCTCGGCGGTCAGCCAGTCGAGGGCGCGCAGAAGTGCCACCACATCGGCCATTTCAGCGCCCTGATCGTTGAAGGTGAAGATATTCCCGGCCAGCAGCTCCGCCCCCGGCAAGAGACCGCCGAAGCCGTCATTTCCCGGCTTGCCGACCAGCATCGCGGCGATGGCGGTTCCATGATCGGCCGGTGCCGGTGTGCGTGAGGGCAGAATGAAGGAGCGATAGACGATTTTCTGACCGGCCAAGGCGCGATGGGTCACATCAACCGGCGTATCGACCATGCCGATCTTGATGCCGGTGCCGCAGCCGGGATCGAGATCGCTCCAGCCGATGATCGCCCGCGCTTGACTCGCCGTCGCCGCAGAGGCCGGTCCAGCGCTTTGCCGGTAGAGGTGATCGGCATCGACAAGTAAACCCGGGAATTCCTGCCGCAGCTGGGCAACCGCATCGCCGACGCCGATCTTATCGGGGGTGTGGACGCGCCAGACCTCCATCGCCAGGGCTTTGAGCGGCACCTTTTGGAGAACGTGGAAGCCTTCGAACCTGACCGTATCCTCGAAATTTGCCGGGGGATTGGCGATCAGCACCTGATCCGGCTCGAACCATGTGTCGGGGTCGAATTCCGGGGCCGCCGCCGCGTCGGACGCTTGTCCGGATTGGGTCTGTCCGGATTGGGTCTGGCCGGATGTGCGCGGCGTTTCGGGCGCCACGTCGTGCAATTTCCGTAGATGGCCGCCGCTGTCGTAATCGAGAATCGACGATTCGGCGCCCACCGACGATTCCGTTGCGAGGATGGTGATCGCGGCGACTGCCGCAATTTGCAGAATGGCGGCGATCGGCCGATGGCTCATACCGCTTCGCTCCCGAGTCCGTCTTCCGGCAATTCGATCAAGCGTTCGGCGGGCAGCCGCACCGTCACCATCGTTCCAACGCCGAGCTGGCTTTCCAATTTGAGCGTACCGCCATGGGCTTCCGCCATTGCCTTGGCCAACGGAAGGCCGAGCCCGGTGCCTTCGTATTTGCGTCCCAACCGGCTATCCACTTGCCCGAATGGCATCATCGCCTTCGGGATGTCTTCGCTGGCGATTCCGATGCCGGTATCTTCGACGACGACGGACAAACCGCCATCCGGTGTTCGATGGGCGGAGACCGTCACCTTGCCGGTGGGGGGCGTGAATTTTACGGCGTTGGCGACAAGGTTCAGCAGGAGCTGGCGAAGCAACCGCTTGTCGCCGCGCAGGCGGAAGGGCGGCCCACCGACCTGAACGGCGAGCGCCACCTGATTTTCCAAGGCGCGTTGGCGCACCAGGCGCAGCGTGACGTCGACGAGAGGTTCGATGTCCAGGAATTCCTCGTGCAAGACCAATTTGCCGGATTCGATTTTGGAGATATCGAGAATGTCGTTGATGATCTCCAGCAGATGCTCGCCGCTATTTTGAATATCCGCGGCATAGCCGCGATAGCGTTCGAAGTCATTCGGACCGAAAGTGCCTTCGGCAATGATCTGCGAAAATCCAATGATGGCGTTCAAGGGCGTGCGCAGTTCGTGACTGACCGCGGCAAGGAATTGCGCCTTGCTCTTGCTCGACTGCTCGGCTTCCATCTGTGCGCGCTGGATTTCGGTATGCCGCTGGGCGAGCCGGTCGGCGGCGGCACCCATCAGCAATCGGACGACCCCGATGCCGCGATAGACGCCGTTTTGCGTCACGATAAATCCGGCGGCGAAGGCGTCGGAGCGTTTGGATGCGACCATGTCGATCAGTTTTTCAAAATCGCAGCTCGCTTCGATAACGAGGGGCCGGCGATTCATAATTTTTGCGACCGGCTCGTCGGCCGCCGCGGCGACCGCGAACCGGTCGGAAAGCGCCGCGAACAGCTCGCTGCGGGTCACGAGGCCGACGATTCGGGAGCCGTCGACAACGGCGAGCGCCGTCAGCTCGGGGTTTTCGGAAAAGACATCGGAAGCTTCCGCGCAGGTCGATTGCGGGCCAAGCGCCGCCGCCGGCGTCGTCCAGTCGTTCAGCGGCGTCCCGCCGGCAAGTTCGGCGTAGCCTGGTGTGACGGAACGGGCAGAAATCATGGCCTTTTGGAGTGGCTGGAAACGCCCTCGATTAGACAGCAAATAGGTATACGGTTTGTTAAACGGCCTTAACCGACCGCTCGGCCGGGTCCGATAAAGGCCCGGAAATTGAAGGCTATGGAATGAAGGCCGGGCGGCACCGGTCTATAGGCAGCCCCGGTAATGCCGGCGCATGCACCCATCAATCAGGGAGACCCAGCATGAGGAACAAATCCATATCCGCGATGCAGCATTGTCTCGTTCTTGTCACGGCCGTAACGCTGGCGGCCTCGCCGGCGTGGGCGGCCGACGCCGCCAAGGAAGCGGCGACCGCGGCACAGCATGCAGGACTTGCCGCTCAGGCCACGATCATCGATACGGTTCATGCGCATCTGCATCATGCCGTGAATTGTCTGGTCGGGCCGAAAGGCGAAGGTTTCGACGCCAAACAGATGAACCCTTGTGACGGCATGGGTAGCGGCGCCATTCCGGACACCGCGGATGCCGCGAAAAAGAAGGCGTTGAACGACGGCTTGCAGAGAGCCGTGGCGGGCCTCGCCTCGAACGATCTGACCGAAGCGAAAAAAGACGCCGCCGATTCCGCGGCGGCTCTTAAGGGCGCGATGTAGCCCAGCCGTTTGCATGGCGCGCGACCGGAAACGCGATCAGGAAAATGTCCGATGACCGAAACGGCCGCAACGACGATCGATCTGTCGTTGCGGCCAATATCGGGGCCGCGATCATCGTCTTGCTGTTGATCCTCGGCGGCTACCGGCAGGTTCAAAACTTAGCTGCGGATAGGAAGGTTCAAGATTGCTTTTTGTCCGGCCGCCACGATTGCGTGCCTATAGACGCGAACCGCAATGGTTGACATCGCGCCGGCCCCTGCCGGTCATAGGTTCCGGCTGGAAAACTTCTAAAAATACAACCGACTTATCATATTTTACTCAACTGATTTCTTAGCTGGTCCGCCGGTGCTGGCACCGTTAGATTGTGTGCCGCTCTGTCTGTGCTTCGGGGGATGCCAGTGTCGGAGATTACCTGGGAGATTGATCATCAGCGCCGTCTGCTGACCACTCGTTACACTGGGGACGTGACCGGAGAGATGGCGGTTTCGCAGATTCCGGAAATCTGGCGCCGGCACCCGGAAGTTCTTACCTACAATTGCCTCACCGACCAAACGCTGTATACGGGCTCCATCGGAATTGACGATGTCAGAGAAATTTCGAACCGATGGTATGAGTTTGCCAACGGAAAAAACGATAACGGCAAACGCATCGCCATTGTTTCGCGCGACGAATGGACGGACCAGGTCGTCAAGGCTATCGCCGTTCATTTCAAAACGCACAATTTCGCGACCTTCAATACCTGCGAACAGGCATTGGTTTGGCTGGCCGAAGGCGGCGTGGAAAATGCCGGGAGCCTCCCCGCCAAGCTAGCCCGATCGTAAGTTCACGCCGCCGCATCGTCGTCGCGGCGCAATCAGCGTAATTCAGACTGTCAGCCGCTTCGGTCCGCTCACATGGGGATTGCCGCGCTCATAAAAACGTAAGCGCCGGTTGATCTCCCGCGAGATGCCGATGCGCGGGCTGGCGCCGATGCGGCCGACAGGAGCCACCGCCGTGCCGAGCCAGAGCGGTCCCTTCCCGCATAAATCCGTGCCGTCGAATTTTCGGTCGATCCCAAACGCCGCGGCAAGCCGGCCGGGGCCGCGCGCCAAATCCCGCAGCCGCAGGGTGCCGCGATGGCGCTGCATCAATTCGATTCCTTCCAGGGGTTCGACGGCGCGCAGCAGAACGCCGGCGCCCACACCAGGGGATTCGCTCGATACGTTGAGCAAAAACCAAACGCCGTAGCCCAAATAGACGTAAGCGTGGCCGTGTTTGAGGAACAGCGAGCGGTTCCGCGTGGTCGGGCCGATGAAGGCGTGGCCGCTGGAATCGCCGGGCGGATAGGCCTCGGTTTCGACGATGCGGCCGCTCATTCTTCCCTCGGCGCTGTCGTGAACCAGCGTCTTGCCGATGAGGAAACGTGCCAGCGCGGCCGTATCTCGTGGCAGGCTCCGGCGCGAAAGGCGTTTGACCTGAAGCCGCTTGGTCTCAAGCTGCTCGATCGGAATAGGTTCGGCGGCAGCCGCCGGTCTGGATGGCATGGTAATTGGCCCCGCCGGGATTCGAAGAATCACTTATAACAGAGGTGTAGCTGTAGCACTCACCCCCATGACCTACCGCGACCGATTGCGCGGTCGAGCGCTATTCGCGTCTGCTTGTGGCGCGCGAGTGAGCGCCGAAATCTGGGCCGCATCGACCCATTGCCGGATCACCAACCAACAATTCTCCCTATTCCTACGCTCTTCTCAATCGGTAACGCAGCCAATCGCCCCTTCCCTGCCTGCGCCGGAATTGTTAAGCCATGGCTCGACAAGCGGGATGGGTGGCCGAGCGGTTTAAGGCACCGGTCTTGAAAACCGGAGAACCCGCAAGGGTTCCGTGAGTTCAAATCTCACCCCATCCGCCAGTTTCACGAACCGCGAACGCAGCAAGAGCAGGACTGTCCGGAGTCTAATTCAGCGCCAGAAGGTGGCAGAGCATTTGGGCGAGATCGCGCTTGCGATAGGGTTTTTTCAGCAGTTCGAATTTCTCGACACCGTCGAGGCCGTCGGCGGATTTCATTTCACAGCCGGAGGTCAGAAGAACCCTGAGGCCGGGGCGGCGCTTGCAGGCTTCGAGCGCCAGCTCATAGCCGTTCATTCCGCCGCGCATGACCACGTCCGAGAACATCAGATCGATTTCGGGATGCTTGTCGAGCAAGGCGAGAGCCGCTTCGCCGCTTTCCGCCTTCAACGTCCGATAGCCGAGACTGGCCAGTTGATTGACGGCGACGGCGCGCACGCTGTCATTGTCTTCGACCACCAGGATCACTTCGCCATTGGCGGATAGATTCACATTTCGATTTTCGGGCGCCGCCTCGGCGGCGGCGGCCGCAGCGGCGCGCGGCAAGTAGATGTTCACACTCGTGCCGTGGCCAACCGCGCTCTCGATCTTGATGTGCCCGTTCGATTGCTTGACGAAGCCGTAGACCATGCTGAGGCCAAGACCCGATCCCTTGCCGACCTCTTTGGTCGTGAAAAACGGCTCGAAGACGCGCTCGAGCACGTCCGGCGGCATGCCCTCGCCGGTATCGGTGACGGCAAGAAGGACGTAATCGCCCAAAATGACTTCGACATTCCGGGCGGCATAGTCCGCGTCGAACCGGACATTGGACACGTCGATGGTGATGGCCCCGCCTTTGGGCATCGCGTCGCGGGCATTGATCGCCAAATTGAGAATCACATTGTCGATTTGCGAGGAATCCGCGACCACGGGCCAGAGATCGGGTGCGGCGCGGACCTTCACGGTGATCTGCTCGCCCAGCGTCCGCCGCAACAAGGTGCCGGCCTGAATCAACCGCTCGCCGAGATAAATGACTTTGGATTGCAGGGTTTGCTTGCGCGAAAACGCGAGCAGGCGCTGGGTGAGATCGCCGCCGCGCAACGCGGCATCGAGGGCGGCCTGGACTAATTTTTTGAGACCGGCGTCGAGCTTCCTCCGGTCGAGGATCAGGTCCAGATTGCCGATAATGACACCCAGCAGATTGTTGAAATCGTGGGCGATGCCGCCGGTCAATTGGCCGACCGATTCGAGCTTTTGCGATTGACGGAGCGTTTCCTCGGCGGACCGGCGCTCGGTAATGTTGTGGCAGGTCCCCACCATGCGAACCGATTTGCCGTCCTTGTCCTGGAACACTTCGCCTCTGGCGTGAATGAATCGCTTGGTGCCGCCCGGGCCGATGATCGGATATTCGATGTCGTAGACCTTCTGGCCGGCCACCGCGGCGTCGATCGCCTCCTGCACGCGTTTCCGGTCGTCGGGATGGATGCACACCATCCAGCCTTCGTACTTTTCGTTGAAGTCCTCCGGCGCGTAGCCGAACAAGCGGCACTGTTCCTCGGACCAGACCAAGGTATTTCCAGCAATATCCCAATCCCAGCTGCCGACTTGGGCGATGCGCTCGGCCGTGGCGAGCATCACCTGGCTCGCCCGCAACGCCGCTTCGGTGCGCCGCTGGTCCGTGACGTCCCGGACGATCGAGCAGAGCAGTTGCCGCCGGCCGACGGCGACGATCCCGATCCAGTCTTCGACGTCGCGGATATCGCCATTGGCCAGACGATGTTGGAGTTGAGATCGCGTGTGGTGGCCCACGACCGCGTTCTTGACCAGGTCTCTTATCTCGGATTCCGGCGCCACGTTGATGTTCGTCTTCTTGAGACGGACGAACTCGGCTCGGCTGTACCCGTAAAATGCGCAGGCTGCGCTGTTGGCGTCGACGATCGCCGTCGTTTCCGGGTCGATCAGGAGCATCGGCTGGAAGTCGTTGTCGAAGAGCGCGCCAAATGGTTCCGTCGATTGCGCGTCGGCGAAGTTCGCCATGACATCGTAGCCGGAATGGGCCATTTGCCGTCCTTTCAACGGCGCGAGGGCCGGGAACCCTCAAGCGTTGGATATGGCAGTACCGGCGTTACGCGGTGCGCGCCGCCGGGACTGCCGTTTCGGAAACCAGGCGCTCACGGGGGAACCACAGCGTGACCGTGGTCCCCTGCCCCGGCGCGCTTTCCATCACGATCGTTCCGCCATGCATCTCGATCAATCCCTTGGTTAGCGACAAGCCGAGGCCGGTGCCTTCATAGCGGCGCTTCAACGAACCGTCGACTTGCGCGAACGGCGTGAAGACCAGCGCGATCTTGTCTTCGGCGATGCCGATGCCGGTATCGGCCACCGAGATCGAAAGCCCGGTATCGTCGGCATGGGCGTTGACTTTGACGCTTCCGCCCGCCGGCGTAAATTTCACGGCGTTCGACAGTAAATTGAGCATCATCTGCTTGACGCGGCGGGCATCGGCGTAAAGCCGGGGCAAGGGCTGCGGCAAAGTCACATCGACGCGGATATCGGCTTCGCGGGCGCGCTCGATGACCAGCCGCACCGCCGCTTGAATCGTCGAATCGATTTCGACCGGCGATTCCTGAAGCTCGATTTTGCCGGCTTCGACCTTCGACACGTCGAGGATGTCGTTGATGACTTCGAGCAGATGGTTGGCGCTGGCGTAAATGTCGCGCACATATTCGCGGTAATAGGGATTGTTGATCGGTCCCGAGAGCTCGTCCTTCATGATCTCGGAAAACCCGATGATGGCGTTGAGCGGCGTGCGCAGCTCGTGACTCATATTGGCGAGGAATTCCGACTTGGCGCGATTGGCGATCTCGGCTTGTTCCTTCGCCGAAGACAGCGAATGGGATTTCTCGATCAGCGCCCGGCGATCCCGTGACTGGGCGATCGCATAACGGATCGAACGATCCAGCAACGGGGCGGTCAACGTCGTCTTGTCGAGGAAGTCCGCGGCGCCGGCTTCCATCGCCGCCATATCGATATCCCGGTCGCCGGCCCCGGTCAGCAAAATGACCGGCATCAGGCATCCGCGCTGAACGGTCGTGCGCAGCAGATCGATGCCGCTCTTTTCGCCGAGCCGGTAATCGATCAAGCAAATGTCAAAGGTCGGCGGGCTGTCGGCGTCGCAGTCAAGTGCGGCCAAACCGTCGTCGAACGTCGGCGCCCATTTGATGTCGTATTGGACGTCCGCGATCTCGGACAGGAGATCGCGGGTGATGAGGTAATCGTCCTCATCGTCCTCAACGAGCAGGATGCGGATGGGTGCGGCCGGCATCGGTTCGGTTATCGGTTTGGTTTACGCGGCCGCCGGCGCGCAGATCGAAGGAAGCTCGACGATCTCGACCCAATAATTGCCGAGAACCTGCACCACCTGAACCAGGCTTTCGAACGTCACCGGCTTGGTGATGAAGGAGTTCGCGCCGAGATCGTAGGTCCGCAGAATGTCTTCTTCCGCCCGCGAGGTCGTCAGAATCACGATCGGGATGCGGCGTAGGTCCGGATCGCTCTTGATTTCCGCCAAGGCCTCGCGTCCGTCTTTCTTCGGCATGTTGAGGTCGAGAAGGATGAGGCCCGGATAAGGCTGGCCCTTGAGGTGGGCAAAATTTCCGCGACGGTACAGGTAATCGATGAGCTGCTCGCCGTCCTCGACGAAGTGCAAATCGTTGTTGAGGCGGCTTTCTTCGAACGCGTCCTTGACCAGCATGCGGTCGTCGGAATCATCATCCGCCATCAGGATGATGATGGGTTTTCCATTGGCTTTCATCGAGGTTACTCCTTATGGGCCTGACGTGCCGGAACTAGCACAATGAACGTGGCACCCATTCCAGGCGCCGTCTTGGCGGTGATCGAGCCACCATGCCGCTCGACAATTTTGCGGCAGGTCGCAAGTCCGATCCCCGTGCCTTCGTATTCGTTGCGGCCATGCAGCCGCTGAAACATGCTGAAGATTCGGTGGGTGTATTTTTCGTCGAAGCCGATTCCGTTGTCGGCGATGGCAATGCGGCACCACTGATCCTGCGGATCGGCGCCGTCGATCGGGCCGCCGTCGCGGCCGCAGAGTTCGGCCGAAACGCGAACGACCGGGGCTTCCTCCGCCTTATGGAATTTGAGGCCGTTGCCGATCAGGTTGAGGAAGAGCTGCCGCATTTGCGTCGCATCGGCATCGATCGTCGGCATGTCGGCGATTTCGACACGCCCGTTTTCTTTCTCGATGCGCATCTGAAGATCGGACGCCGCGTCCTTCGCCGCCTCGGTCAAGTTCAGGACTTCGAAGGGTTGAGCTTTCGTCGTGATGCGGGAATAGGTGAGCAAGCTATTGATCAGAGCCCGCATGCGCGCGGATGCGCGTTGCATGCGATCGAGGTAAAGCTGACCGTCTTCGCCAAGAGTACTGGAGCATTTCGTTTTGAGCCGGTCGCCGAAGGCTTCGATCTTCCGCAGCGGCTCCTGAAGATCGTGCGATGCCACATAGGCGAAATCCTGGAGCTCGCGATTGCTTCGTTCGAGCTTTTCGGCATATTCCCGGACGGCGTCTTCGGCCCGGGCCCGGTCGGCGCGCGTCCGGATCGTGGAAATGCCATAGGCGAGATTGTCGGCGAGGCCGGCCAAGAGCCTGACTTCCACGTCATCGAAGGCATCGGAGGCGGGCGCATAAATGGCCAAGCAGCCGATCGGCCGATCGTTGACTTGCAGCGGCAGGGCGATGACCGAAAGGAATCCGCGCTTCAAGGCCGCGTCGCGCCACGCCGCGAAATTCGAATCGCTCGCCGTGTCCCGGACGACATAAGGCTTGCCGGTCACGATCGCGCGGGCGACCGGGCCCAGGTCCTTCGCGTGATCGTCCCAACTCACCTTGATTTCGCTCAGATAGCCGTCGTCCGAACCCCAGTTCGCGGCGGGCCTGACCGTCTTTGCCTCGTCATTTTCCGTCAGGCCGACCCAAGCCATACGATGATTGCGGGATTGGACGATGATACGGCACACCTCGCGCAAGAGTTCCGATTCGTTGGTGATTCGAACCAGCGCCTCGTTGCATTCGCTGACGGCTTGCAGGGCGCGGTTCGTCCGCTTCAGCGCCTTTTCGCTCTCCCGGACTGCCTCTTCGGCCCGCTTGCGGTCGGTGATGTCGACCCAATAGCCGACAACCTCCAACGGTGTTCCGTCATTGTCTTCGACGAGAACCAACTCGTCGCGCATCCAACGGTAGCTGCCGTCCTTGTGACGGAACCGGTATTCTTGAGAATGGCGGCCGTTTTTGAACAACTTCGCCATATCGGCGAACACGCGCGGCGCATCCTCGGGATGGATGTGCTGAGTCCAGAATCCGGGGTCGTCGAGGAATTCGTGGGGGTCGTGGCCGAGCTGTGTCTTGATGTTGTTACTGGCAAACGTCGCGGCGTGATTGTCGCCTGCCTTGAAGCTGTAGATCATCGCGGGGCTGGTGTTGAGCAGATGTTCGAGCCGCGCTTTGACCGCAAACAGGCTTTCATGAGTGCGCTCGGAATCGGTCACATCGGAACCGGTTCCGCGATAGCCGAGATACCGTCCCTGGGTATCGTGGTAGGGCTTGCCGTTGACCCGCAACTGCCGGGTTTCTCCGGATGGCAGCTGGGTCGCGAATTGGAAATCGTGAAACGGGCGCTGAGCTAAGAAATCTTCAAGATGGCGCTGCCAACGCGGATCGCGCAGATCGGCACGGGCGGCTTCAAGGATGGTATGGCCGAGGACCGAGTCGCGAGAAAGTCCGGTGATCTGTTCGAAGCGCTCCGACAGAAAGGTAAAGCGGAGGTCCGGCCCGGTCTCCCAAAACCATTCGGAGGCCAGTTCCGCGAAGTCGCGAATCCGTTCGGTGCCCGCCATGGCCGCCGATGAATCCGGAACACCGATGGGGAGCGCGGCTGCATCAGCCGGCTCCCGGATATTTTCGCGGAGCTCCGCGGTTTGTTTTCGCACGTTAACGTCTCGTCTGCCTGGCCCCGGACCCTGTGGGGGATGCCGGAGCGTCTGCCCCCAGCGGATCATCGTTCCGGACGGTAAAGATGCCGTTAATGTGCAGACAAACTGCCTGATTTGGAGGCGGCGGATTTTATTGAAATATTAGGAAAAACGGCGGAGCCGGCGAGCCGCGGCCGGCGGTCAGTCGTGGAGTATCCCGCCTTCGGCCACCGCCCGCTCGATATCGGAGGCGCGTTCGATCTCGATCAAATCGGTGCCGGTGAAATCACGCAAGGACAAGACGCCGACAAGTTTGCCGTGATGTACGACCGGCAAATGACGGAACCCGCCCGCCTGCATTATCCGGAGAGCCTCGATGGTCGAGGCATCCGCGGCAATCGTCTGGGGATGCCCGGTCATGACGGCGGCGAGCGTGGTGCGGTCGGGGTCCTTTCCCGGTGCCGCGACCCGGCTCACCATGTCGCGTTCGGTAAAGATGCCGGACAGACGTCCCGTTTCGGTGACCGTGACGGCGCCGATATGGCGGTCGGCCATGAGTCTAACCGCTTCCCGCACCGTGGCGGTGGGGGGAAGTTCGGCGACGACTTGGTCGCGCACAAATTCCGAAACGGTTCTGTGCTTCATGGCCCCTCGTCACCAAAATCATACGCTCTTGCGAAACCCGCCGCTACCCGCGCGAATCGCAGATTTCCCGGGGAGTTCTTGTGGTGTTCTCGGTTAATAATCGTCGATTTTTGTTGCGCGGCGGCAAAGAACCGCCCATATAAGGCCCGAAGTCACACAAGTTATCGGCGTACCGTGCTCCAGAGCCCATGCATAAAAGCTAACCGGCCTAGCCTGGTTACTTCCCGAAATTGTGAGACCCGTACAACGTCGGCCGCTCTCGGCCGGCGTTTTTGTTGTTTGTTAAATTAAGGAGTAATCATGGCTACCGGAACAGTTAAGTGGTTCAATGCCACCAAGGGCTACGGCTTCATCACCCCAGACGCCGGTCAGGGCGATAAGGATGTGTTCGTCCATATCACGGCCGTCGAACGTGCAGGCATGCGCTCGCTCATGGAAGGTCAACGCGTGACCTACCAAGTGCTGAACGAGCCGCGCGGTGCAAAGGCCGTCGATCTCGGACCTGCCGACTAATATCGGTTTCTCGGCTCCCTCAGTGGGAGCCGTCGATGCAAAAGCCCGCGCGGCATAAGCCGCGCGGGCTTTTCATTTTGGGCGTGAGTTTCGCTCAGAAACCGTTGGGCAAAAACCGTCGGGATCTTACGCCGCGCGCTGGCGGGCGCGCGCCGCCGGAAACGATATGGTGACGGTCGTCCCCACGCCCGGCTCGCTTTCCAACTCGAACCGGCCTTGATGAAGTTCGACCAGGGCCTTGGCAAGGGGAAGACCGAGCCCTGTTCCTTCGAATTTGCGATTGAGTGCGCTGTCGACTTGGCTGAAGGGGGCAAGCGCCAGCGCGATATCCTTGGCGGCAATGCCGATGCCGGTGTCGGCCACCGAAATGAAAACGGCGCCGGTCGAATCGGCGACGGCTTCCACCGTCACTTGGCCGCCGGCGGCGGTGAATTTGATCGCGTTCGAGAGCAGGTTCAACAGAACCTGCCGGAGTTTGCGGGGATCCGCCCACAGCATCGGCAAGGTTGTCGGCACCTCCGCCGCCAACACGACGGAACCGTGATCGGCGCGCTCGCGCATCAGGGCCGTGGAGGAGCGAATGATCGCGCCCACATTGATTTCTTCCTCGAAGAGGTCGACCTTGCCGGCCTCAACTTTTGAAAGATCGAGAATGTCATTGAGCACGGCCAGCAGATGACGGCCGGAGTCGTTGATGTGAGTTGCGTATTCGATCAGCTTGTCGGAGGAAACGCCGCTGCCCATGCCGTCCCGAATCATATCGGAAAAGCCGATGACGGCATTGAGCGGCGTCCGCAATTCGTGGCTGGTATTGGCCAGAAAGGTCGATTTCGTGCGATTGGCCTGCTCGGCCATCTCAATGGCCATTCGTAGCGCATCTTCGGCGCGCTTCCGGTCGTCGACCTCACGTTTCAAGTGATCGATGACGGCGACCAGCAGCAGTGACGCCAGCGGCGCCACGATGCCCGGCGTCACGATGGCGGCTACCACGACGACCGCCGGTATCGTGCCCTGCATCGTGAGGCTGATGATGCCTGCGATAATTTCCGAAAAGACGATGGAGACGACGCTGACGGCGGCGATCAGGCCGGGGCGGTCGAGCGCAATGAGGCCGCGCGTCAACCATCCGGGTTCCGGCGAAATTCCCGCGCCCGCGGAAATGCGGCGCGATGTGAGTACGTCTGCAACCGCCACGGTCGTGGCCCGCCTTATCGCGATTGCGGCACGATGCCGCAAATCCCCCGCCAGCGCCCGCGCTGGAGCGCCAGCTACAGCCCCCAGTTGAGCTAGTCATGCTTAAAATCCGGTTAATGCCGGCGGTTCTACAGCGGGAAAATCCTTTTTATTTGAAGGATTACGGAGCTGTCTTATCGCCGCGAATTGACGGATCCGCCGCCTGGATTTTCGCGATCAGCGATTCGTCGACCTTGCCGGTGAGCGGCAGGTTGGCGTCTTTTTCGAATCGCCTTATGGCATCGCGGGTCTGCAATCCGTTCATGCCGTCCACCGTGCCCCTGTAATAGCCGCGCTGCATCAACAGCTTTTGCACCTCCCCGACCGCCGATTCGGCGCGCGGGTTGCGCGCCTTCTCGACCCGGGGCAAGACGAATTCAAGATGATCCACCAAGCCCTTACTGACGCAGCCGTCCTCGGGAAGCTTGGCGTCCTTCTGGTAGTCGCGGACCGCTGATTCGAGCTTTGGACTTGGCATTCCATCAGGGGTCCCGGCATCGTAACCGTGGAGATTGAGCTCCAGTTGTGCGGTGCGGACGTATGCGGCATAGACTTGATCCTGCATCCCCGCCGCACAATCCGCCGCAACCGCCAATCTTGGAATGGCCAGCATCGTTGCCAGGCAAAGCGCAATGACATTTCGTTTTTGCATTGCACAAATCCTCATTCGAATTCCGTGAAATCTAGCCATCAAAATAGCCTTCCGGCGGCGGCCGCTAAAGGGGTGCATTTTTAAGCCATCATTCAGGGGAGAATTCCCTGAAAAATCTTTTGCTTCTGCGGATTTGCTCACGATTTGGTAACCAATTTCGGGGATATGTCCTAGCATGGGTCTCTGGGGAAAATCGGACGGTCTTACTCCGTGTGAAGGAGCATCGCGCAGCACCGTCGCGAATGCGCCCGCGGTTGCGGGTGCCTGCCTCGCCCGTATCTTGATTTTGAGCGAAGACCAAAACCGCGCGCGTCAGCTTGCCAAAATGCTGCGCGGCCAGGGTTACGCCACGTCCGCCAGCGATTTCTCGGTCACCGCCCGCAAGCTGGGCCGGGACGAACATCCGGACCTGGCTCTCATCGATGCCAGCGATGGCGGCGAAAAAGCCGTCAAACTTGCCCATTCCCTCAAGAGCGGCGAGACCGCCCATATTCCCGTCGTCATGGTGGCGGAACTGGCTCCCCCGGCATTTCGGCGGCGGGCCCTGAATGCCGGCGTCGATGACGTCGTCATCGGACCCTTCAGCGAGACGATCTTGCTTCTGCGTCTCAAGCCGCTGGTGCGGCTTGCGATCATGCGGACGGAATTGGAGCATCGGATTGCCACCGCCCGCGCTCTCGGTTTGAAGATCGACGGCAAGATTGCGGCGCCACGGGCCGGTGAAGTCAGCCGTATCCTCGTCACCGGGGCGGCCAACCGAGAATTGGACGATGTCAAAAAAGCGCTCGGTCGCGATTTCGACCTCGTGACCGCGCCGGATGTTTTTGCCGCGGCATCCCTCCTCCATCGCGAATCCTATGACGCCCTGGTCATCGTCATCGATGGCAATGCGGAAGACGCGCTCTATCTCTGCGGCCAAATTCGTAACAACACCCGGCTTTTCAATCTTCCGGCCCTGTTGATCGCCGACCGCGGCGCTTTCGACAGCGTGGAAGAACCTTATATGAGCGGCGCCAGCGTCTTGATTCTTCGCCCGCTCGATCAAACCGAAATTCATACCGCGATCGAATCCCTGGTGCACCGTCAAAAGCTGCGGCTTTCGATCCGCGATCAATTGGCGGCTATTCAGAGCAAGGCCGGTATCCATGAGGCCGGCGGCGTCTATGGCCGCGACTTTTTGCTCGCTCATCTCGATCGCTTGATTTCCGCGTCCACATCCTGGCGCAAGCATTTGTCCTTGGTCTCATTCCAGGTCCAGAACCTGGCCTGGGTCGCCCGCGATTTCGGTGCCGCCGCCGCTAACGATCTCCTGCGCCAAGTCGCGGAATGGATTTCGGTGCTGGTCCGTAGCGAAGACATGGTGGCGCGGGTTGGTGACAAAGAGTTTTGCGTCGTTCTTCCCGAAACCGCAATGGAAGACGCCGATATTGTCGCGCATAGGATTTCCGGCGTGCTCCTCAATACTCAGTTCGGCATCAATGGCGGGAAGGATGCGGTCACCGTTTGGCTTCAAGCCGGCTGCGCCGACTTCGTTCCCGGCGACACCTCGGCGAGCCTCATCGAACGCGCCCGGCACAGTTTGCGCTAACTGACTTTTGCTCCCTTCTTTTCCACGGAATTGGCCCGCGCGGCAATCGCCGCAATGTCGCGGAGGATTTGGCGCAAGCCTGCGGCGCGGTCCGTTCCGGTATCCCAGGTCCGCTGAACGACCAGTTTGTGGTCGGGGCGCAGCTTCACCGTCCCGGCGTGGCGGGCGATGAAATCGATGAGCCCGGCGGGATTGGCGAAATGATTGTCGCGGAAGGTCAGCACGGCGCCCCGGGGCCCCGCCTCGATCTTTTCGACATTGGCGTCGCGGCATAGCCGCTTCAGGGCAACCACGCTAAACAGATTTTCCGCCTCGGCCGGGAGTGGCCCGAAGCGGTCGATCATTTCGGCGGCAAAGGCCTCGATTTCGGATTCTTCCTGAAGATTGGCGATGCGCCGGTAAAGCCCAAGCCGCACACCAAGATCGGCCACGTAGCTTTCCGGAATGAGAACCGGCATGCTGATCGAAATCTGCGGCGTCCATTCCTCCGCCGCTTGCCCGCCGCCGCGCACTTCGGCGACCGCCTGTTCCAGCATACTCTGATAGAGCTCGATGCCGACTTCCCGGATATGTCCCGATTGCTCGTCGCCTAAAAGATTCCCGGCGCCCCGGATATCCAGATCGTGGCTCGCCAAACTGAATCCGGCGCCAAGCGAATCGAGCGCATGGAGAATTTCGAGGCGGCGCTGGGCGGTCGGATTCAAGACCCGGCCCGGCGGCAAGGTCAGATACGCATAGGCGCGTTGCTTGGAACGGCCGATGCGCCCGCGCAATTGATAGAGTTGGGCCAAGCCGAACATATCGGCGCGGTGGACGATCAGCGTGTTCGCCGACGGAATGTCGAGTCCGGATTCGATAATGTTGGTCGAGATGAGAAGGTCGAATTTTCCGTCATAGAATTCGGACATGACGGTTTCAAGTTGGCGCGCCGCCAATTTTCCGTGGGCGGTCGCAATCCGGATTTCCGGCACCAGCTTTTTAATTCGTTCGGCGACCCCCGCTAGGTCCTCGATCCTGGGACACACATAGAAAGTCTGTCCGCCCCGGTAGTGCTCGCGCAAAATCGCCTCACGCACCACCACGGGATCAAAGGGCAAGACGAAAGTCCGGACCGCGAGCCGATCGACGGGAGGCGTTGCAATGAGGCTCATTTCCTTGACGCCGGCCAGCGCCATCTGCAGCGTGCGCGGAATGGGTGTTGCCGTCAGTGTCAGCACGTGAATATTGGCGCGAAGCTGTTTCAGGCGCTCCTTTTGGACCACGCCAAAATGCTGTTCCTCGTCGACGATCAGCAGACCGAGATTGCGGAACGCCAGGTCCTTGGCGAGCAAGGCATGGGTTCCGACCACGATGTCGACGCTGCCATTCGCCAATCCCTGCTTCACGCTGGCCGCCTCGGTCGCCGAACTCAGTCGCGACAGCGATCCGATGCGCACCGGCAATCCCTCGAATCGACGGCGGAACGTGATGAGGTGCTGGCGCGCCAGCAGCGTGGTCGGCGTCACGACGGCAACTTGAACGCCGGACATCACGGCGGTGAAGGCGACGCGCAGCGCCACTTCGGTTTTGCCGAAGCCGACATCGCCGCAAATCAGCCGGTCCATCGGCCGGCCCGAAGCCAAATCCGCTATGCTGTCGGCAATGGCCGTCAGCTGATCGTCGGTTTCGGCATAAGGAAAGCGCGCTGCGAATTCGTCATAGAGTCCTTCCGGCGGCGTCAGCACCGGCGCGTCATGCAGCTCGCGCGCCGCGGCGATGCGCAGAAGCTGGTCGGCGATGTCCTTGATCCGTTTGCGGACCCGGGCCTTTCGCGCCTGCCACCCTGCCCCGCCCAGTTTGTCGAGCTCGGCCGCACTTCCTTCCGAGCCGTAGCGCGACAGCACTTCGATGCTTTCGACCGGCACATAAAGCTTATCGCCGTCCCTGTAGATGAGCTTCAGGCAATCATGAGGCGCGCCGCCGACGTCGAGGGTCTCGAGTCCCTCGTAACGGCCGATGCCGTGCTCGACATGGACGACAAAATCGCCTTCGCCCAAATTTGAGGCCTCGGCAATGAACGCCTCGGCATGACGGCGGCGGCGCGGCGGCCGCGCCAACCGGTCGCCCAAAATATCCTGTTCGGTGACGACGAAAGCATCGGGCGCGGCAAAGCCGTGCTCGATCGGCAAGATGACCAGAGCAACCGATTCCTTGGCGAGATGGCCCACCTGGTGCCAGCTGGCGCAAAGGGTGGCGCCGTTGATTCCGTGGTCGCGCAACAATCCCAAGAATCGCTCCCGCGATCCGTCGCTGTAACAGGCGACGATGGAATGGCGGCCGTTTTTCGCTTCGGCGGTCAATAAATCGCGCAGCGCATCGAAAACATTCGCGTCCGGCCGTGCCCGCACATCGGCAAAGTCCCGGCCGGGCCGGCCCCCGGCATCGACAAATCCGGCCGCGTGTTCCGGTGCCGCAAAGGGCGAGAAGACGCCGACCGGCCGCGGCGCCACAAGATCCGCCCATTCGGCTTCCCCAAGATAAAGACGGTCGGGCGGAAGCGGCCGGTAAGGCGCTTCGCCGTCGCTAGGACTGGGGGCGACCCGCGCCGCGTAATAATCGGCGATCGTATCGAGCCTCGCTTTGACCGCGTCTTCCGCATTGGGATCGAGGGTCACCGCCGCATCCGGCAGGTAATCGAACAAGGTTTCGATGCGCTCGTAGAACAGCGGCAGCCAATGCTCCATGCCGCTGTATCGCCGCCCGGCGCTCACCGCCTCGTAAAGGAGATCGTCGCGTCTGGCGGCGCCGAACAGATCGCGGTAGCCGGAACGGAATCGGCCGATCGACTCTTCGGTGAGCAGGACTTCGCTCACCGGCTTCAGAGAAAACCGCTCCAGCCTCTTATCCGAACGCTGGGTGACGGGATCGAAGCTGCGGATCGCCTCGATCGCATCGCCGAAAAGATCGAGACGGAGAGGCTCCTCGCTTCCCGGCGGGAACAGATCGACGATGCCGCCTCGCAGAGCATATTCCCCCGGCTCCCGAACCGTATCGGCCCGGTTATAGCCGTTCCGGGCGAGATAGCCCGCGAGGTCGTCGAGGGAAAGCCGGTCACCCAATCCGGCGGCGAAGATCGCCTCGCGGAAGAGATCCCGGGGCGGTGCCCGCTGCAGAACAGCACTGACGGTAGTGACGACAACAAGCGGTTCACCTTCGCCGATGCCCCCGGCCAGCTTGGCCAAGGTTTCGATCCGCCGAGCCACTACCTCGCCATTGGGCGACACCCGGTCGTAAGGCAGGCAGTCCCAGGCCGGAAAGGTCAGCGTTTCGAGACCCGGCGCATAGAAGCGGAGACATTCGGCCATTCTCTCCATGCGCGCCTCGTCCTCGGCGACATGAAGAATCGGCCGCGGCCTTTCCGCGCCGTGCTTCTTGGCGAGCCGCGAAACAACTTGCGCGTCGAAGCCCTCGGGCGCGCCCGCGATCATGACGCGCCCGGGCGTCTCGAAGAATTTCCTTAGGTTTTCCAAGGGCCTTAGGTCTTGATTTTGAAGTTCCGTAACAGCGCCATAACGTCGTCGTCATGGGCTTCGGGAATGGGCTCCCGGCCGCTAATCCAGAGATAGATGTCCGGGTCGCTGTTCTGAAGCAGAGCCTCGAACCGGTCAAGCTGGACCGGCGAAAATTCGGCCAGATGCCGGTCGGCAAAACCGCCCAAGAGCAGGTCCAACTCCTTGGTGCCACGGTGCCAGCTTCGGTAACGCAAACGCTTGCGGCGGATATCGTCGCTCATTCCGGTCCCAGGTAAGTTGCCCTACGATATAAGGCTCCCGTCGTCCTCGATCAAACCCGGCAAGGTATTTTGCGCCCCCCGATCCTGAATCCCCTCTTCGCCCCGGTGACCGCCCTTCCCGGCATCGGCCCGCGGCTGTCCAAGCTGGTCGAAAAATTGACGGGGCCGAGGGTGGCCGATTTGCTCTGGCACCTGCCGGTCGGGATCATCGACCGCCGCTATGCCCCCAAACTAGCCGATGCGCAACCGGACCGGATCGCCACCGTGACGGTGACGGTGGTGGCTCATATTCCGCCGCCCAACCGCCGCCTCCCCTATAAAGTGCGCGTCAGCGATGGCAGCGATGAGCTGACCCTGGTGTTTTTCCATGGCCACGACGATTACCTGCGCAAAGCGCTGCCCATTGGCGAGCAACGGGTGGTCAGCGGAAAGATCGAGCGTTTCCGCGAGGCGCTGCAGATGACCCACCCGGATCACATCGGCACGCCGGCGGAACTTTCCCGGCTCCAGATTGTGGAGCCGGTTTACGCGATGACCGCGGGTTTGACCGCCAAACCGCTTCTGAAGGCTATTCGCGCGGCGATCGAGCGCGCACCCGATCTGCCGGAATGGATCGAGCCGGCGTTTCTGAAAGATCGAAGCTGGAAATCCTGGCGGGAAAGCCTCAGCATGGCTCACGCCCCGCAAAGCGATTCGGATCTCGATCCCGGCACAGACCCGCGCTCGCGCTTGGCCTATGACGAGCTTCTCGCCAACCAATTGGCGCTGGCGATGATCCGAGCGCGTCAGCGAAAATTGCCGGGCCGCAGTATTGCCGGCGATGGCCATTTGAGCGGCCGAGTATTGGCGGCCCTGCCCTTTCAGCTGACCGCTTCGCAAACGCAAAGCTTGGAGGAAATTCGCCGCGATATGGCGGCCCCCACCCGCATGCTTCGCCTGCTTCAAGGCGACGTCGGCAGCGGCAAAACCGTCGTGGCATTCCTGGCCATGCTGACGGCGGTCGAAGCGGGCCACCAAGCAGCCCTGATGGCGCCGACCGAAATCCTCGCCCGCCAGCATATGAAGACGATCGAATCTTTGGCGACTGCGGCCGGGGTTTCGGTGGCGTTGCTGACCGGCCGCGAGAAAGGCAAGGCTAGAAGTGCCATCTACGACGGACTGAAAAGCGGCGAGGTGAAGCTTGCCGTCGGCACCCACGCGCTCTTTCAAGAAGACGTGGAATTCGCCGATCTGGCGCTCGCCGTCGTCGATGAGCAACACCGCTTCGGCGTGCACCAACGGCTGGCGCTGGCGGAAAAAGGGGCCAGCGGGGCGGAAGGTGCGGATGTGCTGGTGATGACCGCGACCCCCATTCCGCGCACCATGATGCTGACGGTCTATGGCGATCTCGATGTCTCGCGCCTGACCGAAAAACCGGCCGGACGCAAACCGATCGATACTCGGGCCCTTCCGCTGGAACGCTTGGAAGAAGTGATTGCGGCAGTCGCCCGGGCGATCGCGAATCAGGCGCGGGTCTATTGGGTCTGTCCGCTGGTGGCCGAATCCGAAGCGCTCGATCTGGCGGCGGCCGAAGAACGCCATGCCGCACTCGCCAAACGGTTCGGTGCGCGAGTCGGTCTCGTTCACGGCCGGATGAAAGGCGTGGACAAAGACAAAGCCATGGCCGCCTTCGCGGCCGGCGATCTCGATATTCTGGTCGCGACCACGGTGATCGAAGTCGGCGTCGATGTGCCCGAGGCCACCGTCATGGTGATCGAACATGCGGAACGGTTCGGCCTGGCTCAGCTTCATCAACTGCGCGGCCGCGTCGGGCGATCGGACCGGCCATCGACGTGTCTTCTGCTCTATGCGCCGCCCTTGACCGAGAACGCGCGGGCCCGTCTTTCGATTCTGCGCGAGACCGATGACGGCTTTCGGATCGCCGAAGAGGACTTGCGGCTCCGGGGTGCGGGCGAATTGCTCGGAACCCGGCAAAGCGGTCTGCCCGAATTCCAGCTCGCCGATATTGCCCGCCACGAAATTCTGCTCGCCGCCGCCCGCGACGACGCCGAGCTTATCTTGAACCGTGATCCGGAACTTTCGTCCGGGCGGGGAGATGCCCTCCGCATCCTTCTTTACCTCTTCGAGCGGGACGCGGTAATCGCGACCCTGCACTCGGGCTGAGTACCGGCTCGCACCAGCTTGACCCAGGTCAAAGCGGCGTTACGCGTTACTATGCATTACTCCTGCTGCACCCCATATAAAGGCCATGGCCCCATGAACGACCGAGCCGCGATGAGCCTTGCTCCGGATTTAAAGCCAACGCCACCCTCATCTGATGGTGCGGCCTCCGATGCCGCGGCCGGAAAATCTCTTGCTGGATCTTCCCAACTCCGCCGACGGGTCGTTTGGGTTGGCCTCGTAGCCATATCGATTGTTGCCGTGGCCTGGTTTGGCTACCGGCATTGGGTCGCTCCGGCTGCCGCGCCTACTTATCGGATGGGCGCCGCGACGCGCGGGCCGGTCACGGCGACGGTCATTGCCTCGGGAACGGTCAATGCGGTGATCACGGTTCAGGTCGGTTCCCAGGTTTCGGGCCAGATCAAGGAGCTCGACGCCGATTTCAACACCGAGGTGACCAAAGGCCAACTTATCGCCCGAATCGATCCGGATACGTTCGAAACCCGGCTCGCCCAGGCGCAAGCCGATGTTGCGGTCGCCAAAGCGTCGGTCTCGATGCAGCAAGCCAGCCTTGAGCGCGCGCAGGCGGATCTGGAATCGACCCGCTCCAACCATGTCTCTGCGGGGGCGCAAAAGGCCAAGGCGAAAGCAGCTCTGGTCGATGCCACCCGCGATTACGACCGGAAACTGAAGCTGTCCCAAACGGGCGCTGGAACGCTCGCCGATAGAGACAAGGCCCAGTCCGTCTTCGACCAAGCCCAGGCCGAATTGGGAAGCACCGAGGCCCTCGAATTGAGCCAGAGCGCGGCGATCCGCTCGGCCGAAGCCCAAATTCGAACGGCGGCGGCGAATGTGGAGACGGCGCAGGCCCAAGTCGCGCAAAAAGAAGCGGCCGAGCGCGCTGCCCAAGTCGATCTCGACCACACCTATATCCGAGCACCAGTCGACGGCACGGTGATCTTGCGCAATGTCGATGTCGGCCAGACGGTGGCGGCCAGCCTCCAGGCCCCCGTCCTCTTCACCATCGCCCAAGACCTTCGGGCGATGCAGGTCGATGCCTCGATCGACGAAGCGGATGTGGGCGCCATCAAAGACGGCCAAAAAGTCTTCTTCACCGTCGATGCCCATCCCGACATCACCTTCGAAGGTAATGTCGTTCAGGTCCGCAAGGCGCCTCAGGTGGTGCAAAACGTCGTGACTTACGATGTGGTGATTTCGGCGCCGAATCCCGATTTGCTTCTCTTGCCCGGTCTTACGGCAAATGTTCGCGTCGTGACGGCGAAAAGGGACAATGCCCTATTGGTGCCGAATGGCGCCTTGCGCTACGGCCAATTGCAGGCGGCCAAGGATGCGAACGCTGCGAAAAGCCCCCAGGTTTATGCGATCGATTCCGTAGGCGCCGTAAAACCGGTCGCGGTCAAGCTCGGCATTACCGACGGCAATGCCACGGAGATTGCCGACGGAGATCTTAAGGAAGGCCAACAACTGGTCATCGGCGAAATACCATCGGGCGCTGCAAACGCGTCCAATTCCCTGCCCGGATTTGGCGGCCCAAGGTTCTAAGATGGCCGGACCGCTGATCGAGACCGACAATCTTTTCAAGGAATACCGGATGGGCGATCGGCCGCTGCTTGCGGTCCGCGACGTCTCGGTCAAAATAGATCCGGGCGAGTTGGTTGCCATCATGGGGCCGTCGGGCTCCGGCAAATCCACCTTCATGAATCTTCTCGGCTGTCTCGATAGCCCGACGGCGGGCCGTTACTTTCTCGCCGGAGAAGATGTTTCGCGACTCGACGGCGATGCTTTGGCCCGAATCCGCAATCGGCGGATCGGCTTCGTCTTTCAGCATTTCAATCTTCTGCCGCGGATGACGGCGATCGAAAATGTCGAGCTGCCGTTGATTTACGCCGGCGTCCCGTCGGCCGTCAGACGGGCGAAAGCCTTGGCTCGGCTGCGGGAAGTGGGTCTCGCCGAACGCGCTTATCATCAGCCGTCGCAGCTTTCCGGCGGCGAGCAGCAGCGCGTGGCGATCGCCCGGGCGCTCGCCAACGATCCGATCCTGATTTTGGCGGATGAACCGACCGGGGCTCTCGATTCCCGCACCAGCGTCGAAGTCATGGGCCTGTTCCAGCAATTGAACGACAAGGGCATCACCGTCGTCGTCGTCACCCACGAGGCCGATGTCGCGGCCTTTACCCGCCGCATCTTGAGTTTCCGGGACGGCCGGTTGGTGAACGACAACCCGGTTCCCTCGCCGCGGCGCGCCGCCGAGGTCTTGTCGCGGCTCTCATCCATCGGTTCGGCGGCATGAATCTTCTCGCCAGCATTCGCATCGCCCTGGAAGCACTCCGGCTCAACGTCTTGCGGAGCACGCTCACCATGCTCGGGATCGTGATCGGTGTTGGTTCGGTGATTACGATGATTGCGGTCGGATCGGGCGCCGAATCCCAGGTTGCCGACCAGATCCGCACGCTCGGGTCCAATCTCATCATCGTCGTGTCCGGGGCCATTACCTCCGGCGGCGTTCGGCTCGGCTTCGGCACCCAGTTGACGCTGTCCGAAGACGATGCGCTGGCCATCCAACGCGATGTGTTCGGCACCCGGGTGGCCGCACCCGGCATGCGCGGCGCCGCGCAAGTCATCTATGGCGACATCAACTGGTCAACGGTCGTATTCGGAACGACGCCCGATTTTTTCGTGGCTCGGGAATGGGATGTGGTGGAGGGGCGTCCCTTCGGACACGCCGAGTTGGAAAAGGCGGCGAAAGTCGCCTTGCTCGGCCAGACCACGGCGCACACGCTTTTCGGCGATACCGATCCGGTCGGAAAGATGATCCGGGTCAAGAAGGTTCCGTTCACCATCATCGGCATCCTCGACCGCAAGGGCCAGAGCCTCCAAGGCCAGGACCAGGATGACGTGGTCATCATGCCGCTGACCACCGCGCGCAATCGGGTTCTTGGGGCGAGCGAGGCAAACCGCCGGGCCGTCGGCGCTATACTTGTGAAAATGGAAAATGGCGTCGACCTCGAAGCGACGCAGAAACAGATTCAGTTGCTGCTGCGCCAGCGGCACCGAATTCAGCCCGGCCAAGACGATGACTTCTGGCTGCGCAATCTTTCCGAGATTTTGGAAGCGCAGCAGGCCTCTTCCCGCGCCTTGACGATGTTGCTGGCCGCCATCGCCTCGGTATCGCTGGTCGTGGGCGGCATCGGAATCATGAACATCATGCTGGTCTCGGTCACCGAGCGGACGCGGGAGATCGGGTTGCGAATGGCGGTCGGCGCCCGAGGCAAAGAAATCCTGAGCCAGTTTCTGGTTGAAGCAACGACGCTTTCCCTGGTCGGCGGCGCGGCCGGCATTGTGCTTGGTGCAGCGGCCTCGCTAGCCATCGGCCATTGGGCAGGCTGGCAAACTCAGCTTAGGGGCGAAGCCATTTTCCTTGCGGTCGGGTTCTCGGCGGCGGTCGGAATCTTTTTCGGGTTCTATCCGGCACGCAAAGCCTCGCATCTTCTTCCGATCGAAGCCTTGCGATATGAATGAGTGTTTCCGATCAAGACTGGCCGCTGCCGCCTTCATGGGAAACCGCAAGGCCGCGCTGACGGGATTTCTTCTCGACCGAACGGCGGTCGGGGGGCGTTACGATTCCACCCGAGATGACCATCTTGATCCCTTCTTCCACCGACATGTCGAGAACGACCAGTTCGCGCCGCGGCACGAAGAGGAGGAAACCCGAAGTCGGATTGGGCGTTGTCGGCACGAAGACGTTCAATACCTCGTCCTCGGTCAGATCCTGAATCTCGCCTTCGGTGATCCCGGTGATGAAGCCGAGACTCCAAATGCCCCGGCGCGGATATTCGAGCAGCACCACCTCGCGAAAGGCGGCGGATTGCTTGCCGAGCACGGTTTCGGTCAATTGCTTGACCGCACCATAGACGCCGCGCACCACCGGCATGGCGGCCATGAGCCTGTCGCCGGCATGGAGCAACAACCGTCCCACCACATTGGCGGTCAGCGCGCCGACCAAGATCAGGCCGACGATGGCGCAAATCAGGCCGAAGCCAGGAATGCCGAACGGCAGATAGGTTTCGGGACTATAACGGGGGGGAATGAGCGGCGTGACCCAGCCGTCGACGATGCTGACGAAAGTCGAGACCAGATAGGCGGTAATGCCGATAGGCGCCGTGACGACGATCCCGGCGAGGAAATAGTTGCGAAGCCGCCCTACAAGGCCGCCGCGGTGCGGGGTTGTCTGGCCGGCAGGACCGGAGTTTCCGAGAGGCAGCGAGTCTTGGGTCTGTGGTTTGTTTTTCTTGGATTTGGATTTAGCCATGAGAACCCGATTTATTGCCGGCGGGATGACACCATGATCTTCGCCGTCCGCGCAACGGCAACGCAAAAACCTGGAATATTTGGAATATTAAGGTGAGACGGCAGGTCACAATAGCGTGAAGGCCTGCCTGGGCCATTGGCAATCCCCCTACTCCTGGCAATCTGGGCCTTGCCGTCGAAATTGAGCTGCCCCAACCGGAGTCCCGGATGACCCCCCATTTGCTTGGCCTGACCACTGTCGTCCCGCGCTATCGTATGACTCAGTCCGACGTGATGGCCCGCGTCAGACGGGTCTTCGCCCACAATTCGAGCGAGATCGAGCGCATGATGGGGATATACGGCAATGCCGGCATCGAGTGCCGGTATTCCTGCGTCCCCCTCGACTGGTACGAGAAGCCCCATGGCTGGGGGGAGAAGAACCGGCTTTTCCTCGAGAACGCCGTCGATCTTCTCGAACGCGCGGCGCGTCAGGTCCTGGACCAAACCGGTCTCGCCGTTGAGGACATCGATGGGATCGTCGCCGTGTCCACCACCGGGATTGCGACTCCCAGCCTCGATGCCCTGATCATGGAACGCATGGGAATGCGGCGCGATGTCTGGCGGTTGCCGGTATTTGGCCTCGGCTGCGCCGGCGGCGTCCTCGGTTTGGCCCGGGCGGCGGCAATGGCGAAAGCCGCGCCCCAACATAAAATTCTCTATCTCGTGGTCGAATTGTGTTCCCTCACCTTCCGGCGCGCCGATCAATCGAAAAGCAACATCATTGCCACCGCCTTGTTTGGTGACGGTGCCGCCGCGGCGATTGTCAGTTGCGAGGGCGACGGCCCGGAAATTTCCGCCTGGGGCGAGTATTGCTGGCCCGATTCCCTCGATGTCATGGGCTGGGAGGTGGAGGACGACGGCCTTGGCGTCGTGTTCTCCCGAAATATTCCGGCCTTGGTCCGTTCGGATCTGCGGGCTGCCGCGGAGAACTTTCTGTCCGGCCATAAGCTGGCGCTGTCCGATATCGCCAATTTCGTCTGTCATCCCGGCGGCGCCAAGGTGATCGACGCTTTGGAAGAGGCCTTTGGTCTCGCTCCCGGAGGCATGATTCTCGGCCGCGACGTGTTGCGCGACTTCGGAAATATGTCGGCGGCAACCATCATGTTCGTCCTGCGGCGTACGCTGGATGCGGCGCTTGGCGGTCGAAAGCTGATGTCGTCGCTCGGTCCCGGGTTCACCGCCGGGTTCCTGGTTTTGGGAACCGCCTGATGAATCCGCATATCGTCGTCGTGGGGTTTCTCGTTCTCCAGCGATTGGCCGAGTTGATCTATTCCCGGCGCAATCTCCAGCGTCTCGTTGCGCAGGGGGCGCTGGTCATCGATGAGCCGGTCTATGCGTGGATTATTGCCGTTCACGCGGGCTGGCTGGCGGCGATGGCGTTTCTGATTCCGGCCGAAGCCTTCATCCATTTCCGCTTTCTGTTCCTTTATCTTGCCCTGCTCGCCTTCCGGATTTGGGTGATGGCCAGTCTTGGCCGGTATTGGTGTGCACGAATCGTCACTCTGCCGGGCGCGCCTTTGGTCAAACGCGGGCCGTACCGATTCATCCGCCATCCCAATTACGTGGTGGTCGTGGCCGAGATTGCGGTTGCGCCGCTCATTCTGGGTGCGTGGAAAATCGCGGTGGTTTTCTCGATCCTCAACGCGGTGGTGCTGTGGTTCCGCATCCGGACCGAAGACAAAGTGCTCGAAGCCCGCGGGGCTTGAGGCTTGGATTTAGGCGCCCCGGCTAGACAGGGGCTAGAGCAGGCCGCGGACGCCAGGTGCCGCGGCGATCCGGCCCTCGCCGGTATAAGCCTCATGATTGGCCTCGATCTCTTCGAGCTTGTACCGGTAATTCACCATGATGCCGGCAGATTGGCGAAGGCCCCTAGGCGACTTGTCGGCCAGCCAGTTGAGCCGCTCCACCCGCGCGCCATTGCTCAGATGGAAACGGGCCACCGGGTCGAGCGGCTGGCTTCCCCTTTTCTCGACCAGGAGATAGCGGGCACAAAGCCGCAGCAGGACCGGCCGTATGATCTCCGCTTTTTCCGGATCCTCGGCCCAGCCGGGTTGGCATAACAGGTCGAGAAGCGCCGTATCCGCGTTTTCGGTGCCAAGGGCGTGAGCGATGTCATGGGCTTCCGGCATCGCCAATACCGGCCGGTCGACGCCGATTTGCTCTTCAAGCCAAGCTCTGAAGCCTGGGATTGGCGACAGGGTCGCGAAGATCTTGAGGTTTGGAAAATCATGGGCGAGATCGTCCACCACCCGCTTGATGAGAAAGCCCCCGAAGCTCACCCCGGCCAGACCTTTTTGGGCATTCGAGATCGAATAGAAGATGGCGCTGTCGGCGGTCTTCGGGTCCTGGTGAGGCGCCAATTCATCGAGCAAGGTCTGGACATTGTCCGCCATTCCGGAAACCAGAGCGACCTCGATAAAGATCAGGGGCTCATTCGGCATCCGGGGATGAAAGAAGGCATAGCAGCGCCGGTCCGAATCGAGCCGGTTCTTAAGGTCCGCCCAAGACTGGATCTCATGCACCGCCTCGTAGTCGATGAGCTTTTCGAGAAGGGCTGCCGGCGAATCCCAAGTGATGCGCCGCAGATCCAGGAACCCAATATCGAACCAGGAGGCCAGAAGGTCTCTAAGTTCGGCGTCCAGGGAAACCAGGGTCGGATCGGATTTGGCGTAACGCATGACGTCCGCACGAAGATCAGAGAGAAATTTAATTCCCTCCCCCAACGCGCTGAACTGACGCAATAACTTCAGCCGCAGCGGAACCAAGGCCTGGCGCAATTCGCCGGCGGCGGCGGCATAGCGCGATGCATCCGGTGCTTTGTGCAGATTGGCGATGGTAGTTTCCACCATCCGCCGGTCGAAGCCGTAGTCGCGGGCCAGAAGCCCGAGAAAACGGATACGGCCCGCATCGTTTAAGCCAAGATAGGTGGTGCCCAGATCGGCGGCCCGCGCCCGTGCCGAAACCTCGCCGCCGCGGGCGGTCAAGCACTCCTCGATCTGCTGGCGCAGGCGGTCGAGATCGTCCGGCGGCAGGTCGGGATGGACGGCGCCCGAAAGCTTGTGTTTGGCCGCGCCCAAAATGTCGCGCCAGGTATTGACGAAGGCGCTTCGGGTTCGGCCGAAGAATCCAGCTGCCGCCTGATCGGACATAGGCGGCACTCTGCCGGGTTCGCTTTCGCCTGGCAAGCCTTTGGGATACTGCATGACTCAACGTTTTGTGCGGCTTGGTTAGGCTCTCAGGTTTTCGGCGGGGCGAATCTGTCCCACTACCGCCCCCGCCCAATTGACGATCCTGGGCTCTAAAACATTGGCGAGAGCCGCGGCTTCGGCCTCGCCAATCGCGCCAAAGCGCAGCAGCAACGCGCCCGCCGCGACCTCCGCGGCGCGGCCGGCACCATCCTCGATCTTGATCGCGATCCCGAGTTTTTGCTGCGGCAATGCCGCGCAAAAAACGCCCTCCGCTCCGCCCTTCAGGAGCGCGCGGTCCTTGGTGATTTCGGTCACGGCGGTCGTGAACCGGCCGGTCCCGGCGACCAGGAAAGGGTGGGCCGCCATTGCTTGCCGAATTCGCAGCATTGCCGCCTGGCGCTTTTCGGGTTCCAGCGACGGATCGGCAAGTCTGGCCATTCCGCGCGCCAGTCTATCCAGCCGGACTGCCAAGACCGGGATGCCGCAGCCATCGATTCCGCGCGGGGCTCTTTCGAGATCGGTTTCAAACACTTCCGAGAGAATCTTGCGAAGATACTGCTGCACGGGATGATCGTATTCAATGTACCCCCGTGTCGGCACGCCGAGATGTTTGGCGACGGTCAAGAACCCGGCATGCTTGCCCGAGCAATTATTGTGAAGCGGGGTTGGTTTGCCCCCGTCTCGCACCATGTTGCGCAAATCTTCGGGGGTCCGCGGCGGCTCCGGACCGCATTCGAGATCGGCGGCGCTGCAACCAATTTTCGTCAGCCAGCGTTCAATGAGCGAAAGATGCCTTGGCTCACCGGTGTGGCTGGCGCAGGCCAGGGCGATCTCTTCCGGGGTGATGCCGAAGCGGTCGGCAGCACCGCTTTCGATCAGCAGCAATGCCTGAAGCGGCTTGATGGCCGAGCGCGGAAAGATTTCCGTGCCGACGACGCCTTTGCCGAGGACCAATGATCCCGAGGATTCGACGACTGCTACGGCGCCGCGGTGACGGCTTTCGACCATTGCGCCGCGGCTGACCTCGACCAAAACCGGATACGCAGCGTCATCCGCTAGTGTCACGAAATTATTGGAAATAATTGGCGACGGCCATGCGGGTATCCCGGTCCATCATGGTGAATACACCGGCAAGCTCGCCGTTTCCAACTCGGACCACGATGGCTTTGCAGGCGAAGCGAAGGGTCTGGCCGGCTGCTTGAACATCGAACAGGATGTCGACGCTGTCGCCTTCTTTGCGGCCGCAATCGCAAGGAGAGGCAAGAAAGCCGGTTGAGCTCCAATTCCTGACCCGGAAACCGCGTCCGTCGATTTCGACGGTGCCGAGCGACACCTCTTCGCGCTGCCCACGCCGCCGTTCCGAACGCCGGAACAGCTTCCCCAATATGCCGCGCAGCATGCTCCCCCCGATGCGCCCGTGTCCGGTTATAACCACAAGTTGCGTTCGGTTGTAACCATAAACCGCCTCCGCCGTCGAGCCAAACGCGTTGAAGGCCAAACGCGTTGAAGGTTAGACAGCTTGGACTTGCCCTGATTTTGGAACTAATCGATACTGAAAACGACGGTCAATCGGTCGACGCCGATTTGACCAATGGCGGTTCGGGCGAAAACAACTCACTAAGAAACGGTTCGACAAAGAAGTTGTGGGCGACGACCCTTGCTGTAGTCCCCATCGGGACTTATCCATGACATTGGGAAACTGGGCGCAGCTGGCCACGGGCGGCCAGCGGATTATCGCGGGCATCGCCGCCAGCCGCTGGCGGCCGCGGGAGACGAGGCAATGAGCTGGACCAATTACGATTATGTGGAAATCCGGAAGCTGCCGGGCGGGGAGCACGGTGTGTTCAGCCGCACCGACATCCCCAAGGACGCCGTGGTGGCGATCTTCGACGGCCGCGCCGTGGCCCTCGATATCAAGCCCGACGGAACCGTCGACTACGGCAGCGAAAATCCGCATATGTTGATCCACTTGGCGGTCCAGGACGGGAAGTTCTTCGCCCTGTCCCCGATTACCCCCGACGATATCGGCGGCGTCGATTTCATGAATCATTCCTGCGAGCCCAATTGCTATATCGAACGCACTTTGGTCGTTCGTGCCAAGCGAATGATCCCGAAAGGCACGGAACTGAAGTGGGATTACCGGGAAACCGATCTCGTGCCACAGGGTATTCCGTGTTGGTGCGAAGAGCCGAAATGCGTCCTTTGACGGCAATTCATTAGCGCACGACTCTCGCCTGCTTTCTGACGCTCGAAATGCACCGCCGCCCAAACGCGAGCGGGAATAACGCGAGCGGGAATTGAGGGCGCATGCTGTGTCATTTTTACGAACATAGTCCCACTTAACCTTGGGTTAACCATGCGACCCTAAAACGGTGTGCTTAAACCGGAAGATAACCGGAGTAGCGCGCACGATGCTGAGTTCTTACCGCCTCGCCTTTCTGGCTTTGATCGCGGCCGCTTTCTTGCTCATCGGCTGCGCCACCGATCCGATTACCGACTCGCTCCGGCCCACTCCGGAGGATGTCGCCAATCACCCGGGCGCTCCGGCCGGATCGGTTGCGGCTCTTATTCGCGTCGGCGAGGCAAGCCGCCAATCCGGCGATCCGGTGACCGCAATCACCCTCTTCCGCCGCGCCCACAATCTCGACTCCTTCAAGGTCGAACCGTTGGTCAAACTGGGCAACGCCCTGAACGATGTCGGCAAGTTCGGCGAAGCCGCGGATTCATTCCGCTCGGCGCTCGAATACGAGCACAACAATGTCGAAGCGCTGCGGGGCCTCGGCACGGCTCTCATCGGCATGAACCAGCCGGGACTGGCGATCGATCATTTCAAGGCGGCGCTGGCGATCGCGCCCGACTACCGAAGCTACAACGGGCTTGGCGTTGCGAGCGATCATATGGGCCAGCACAAAGCGGCTCAGGACTATTACGAAGCCGGCTTAAAGATATTTCCCAAGAATCTGACACTCCTCAATAATCTTGGCCTGTCGCAACTCTTGACCCGGGACTACGACGCGGCCGTGGTGACGCTCGTCACCGCCGCGGAACAACCTGGCGCCACCGCCCGCCAGCGCCTCAATTTGGCGCTTGCTTACGGTCTGGCCGGGCGCGACACCGAAGCCCAACGCATCGCCCGCATCGATCTCGACGACAAAACGGTGCAAGACAACGTTGCCTATTACGGAATCCTGCGGGCCGCCGACGATGCGGCCCTGCTATCCGCCATTCTCGGCGTCCATGTGCCGGTCCCGCCGTCATCCACGGCCAGTCAGCCCGATATGAGCGCGCCGGCGACGATCCAGCCCAAAGCCGGCGGCGAGAGCAGCGTTGATACCCCGGTGAACCCACAGGCGGCCGACAATCCGGCCGCGTTGCCGGAAGTCGGCGCCACAAATAAGGCGGCTGCTGAGGCGACGGCTGCAAGCTCAGGGTCGAGCATGCGAATCACCGCGAATGCGCCCGATGCAGAGGCCGTGCAGCCGGTTGCCAAACTTACGATCAAGCCGGTCATGAGGGCTACCATTTCGCAACCGGAGACCAGCGCGGCACCCAAGGCGGAGGCCAACGCCTCGGTGGTTACGCCGCCGACCACCGTGGTGCAAACCCAGTCGGAGTCCAATCAACCGAATGCGGGCCAAACAACGCTTCAGGCATCCTCCGCCCAGATCACCGCATCTGCCGCGACCGCCCAGAAACAGGCAACCCAGTTCCAGGCAGCTGAAAAGCCGACCAACCCGCCTGCCACGGTGTCCGCGAGTTCCGACCCGAATGATTCCAAGCCGGCAGTGAAAGCTGCTTCCGTCCCGATTCAGGCCCCGATTCAGGC